>JAOZJV010000011.1:13088-17501 GCA_029935695.1 Candidatus Krumholzibacteriia bacterium
CGACATGGTGTTTTCCGGATGAGGCTGTTTTTTAGTGTGTTCCTGTTTTTCAATTACGGACCTGGTCGCCACCACCGCTTCAGCCGTGATGGAAAAATGAAAGATACTTCCTTCACCAAAGACACTTTCGACCCACAGGCCGCCTCCCATCATTCGCAACAGCGAGCGACAAATAGCCAGGCCCAGTCCCGTGCCCCCATAGCGCCGCACGAAGCTGTTGTCCGCCTGGGCAAAAGTACCAAAAATGGCTCCCAGTTTATCCTCAGGAATGCCGATGCCGGTGTCTCTGACCTGGCCGCTGATTTCCCAATGAGCATCATCTGTTTCCTGGCCATCCAGCACGATGGAAATTTCACCATCGGAAGTAAACTTGATGGCGTTGCCCACCAGGTTATTGAGAACCTGAGTGAGACGAACCTTGTCGAGAATGAAACATTTGGGCAACGTGGCCGCCATGCTCCAATTCACCGGCACCTGAACCTTGTTGTTGGCCAGAACCAGTGAATCGACAATTTCGCCCACCAGGGGACCCAACTCCGTTTCCACGGGGTCCAATTCCAGCTGCCCGGCTTCGATGCGTGAGAAATCAAGAATGTCATTGACCAAAGCCAGCAGATTTCCTCCTGAAAATCTCGCCAACTCAAGGTACTCACGTTGCTCATCATCAAGTTCGGTGGCCAGAGTCAGATCGGTCATGCCCAGGATACCATTGATCGGGGTGCGTATTTCATGGCTCATGTTGGCCAGGAACAACCCCTTGGCTTCATTGGCCACTTCTGCCTCCCGGGTGGCCACAGCCAAGTCAGTACTCTGTTTTTCCAACAAGTCGGCTTTGGCAGCTTCGTCGATGTAATGCCGGTTTTGAATACGAGCCTGGGCCAGACAATAAACGAGATACAAACCCATCATGAGAGTGAGTTGCAGATGATGCGGTCCCCCGGAAACCACTATCACCATTGCAGGACCGCCAACAATCAAAAACAGATACGGAATGATGGTGCGCGAATCGGAACTTAAAGCACTGATCCCGCCGGAAGCCAGTCCGGTGGTGACAATGAGCGTCAGTGTCATTTCCCAGCTGTTGCCAAATTTTCCACTCATCAAGATCACAAAAGCCACCCAGTTCAGGGCGTAACTGATGGTGGCCAGCTGGAAAGCATTGGCCCAGCGTCCGGGGTTTTGCTGATAGTGGGTTTCCATGGTGCGGGATAAATGTTTGCGGATGAAACCCGTGATCAGCATCAACCCAAAAATCACACCAACCTTGAATGGTTCATGGCTGGCAAGAGATGTGAGGCCGGCCACCAGTGCCACAAAAATAGCATAGGCAAAAGAACCCGGAGCACTCCTTTGGGCCAGGGCGCGGGCAATGCGGATGTCGTTGGTGGCAGTTGTGCCGAAGGTCATTATTTCTCCAAAAAAAGCAACAACCACAGCTTGTTGGGCTGTGTGGGGTTTCCCTTCCCAAAAGATCGGCAAGCCTAAGGCTAACTGTACATTATTTTAAAATCTGAAGGCGTCCGTGATGCAAGGGGGCTTCTTTTCCGGCGAGGACCAAGCCTAAATCAGCATTGATTTTGAGTACCTTGCCCTCGCAAATTTCTTCAGCTGGAGCACCGGCCGAACCATCGGCGGGATCGCTCATGAGCCTGACCTGACGCCCAATCACCAGGCTGTGATGCCGGTATTCATGGATTATGACCTCATCCTGACCTTTTTCCATGAGCACGATCAAATCGGCCAGGGAGGCCAGAAGAGTGTGAAGAATCAGCCCCAGGGATGCTTGTCGAGGGTTCAAGAACTGATGCAGGAAACAGGTTTTTACGGGTAAAGAAGGTGATTGTGCCAGGTTCAGACCAATGCCCAGAAAGCCCCGCCGGGCACGACCATCGTTGACAACAAGGGATGAAATAACCCCCGCCAGCTTGGCCCCGCCCCAGAGCACATCGTTAACCCATTTGATCCCGCACAGATCATTTTCAGGTGTTTTCAGAGATTTCAGAGTCCGCATCACGGCCACCGCCGGCAGCATGGTCCAGACCAGGGATCGCGGGCCGGCTTCCATGTTCAGGGGAACCGAAACACTGAGATGCAAATTCCCCTGGAGAGCCTGCCATGGACGATAGTGCTGGCCATGAAACCCATTGCCGCTTAAGGCGATGCAGGCATAATGCTGATCATTATCAAAAGGACACTGACGCAGAATATCGTATTGTGACTGGCCAGACTCTCCCACCAGATAAAGTTGGGACCAGAACTTCAGGGATGGATCTGCAACAGCGACCGAGCCTCCCAGAGGTGGGTGCCCCGGGGCCAGACTGCGCCAAAGGGTTTCCTCAGTGGGGGAAAGTTCAAGATGGCCAGAAAAACCAGGCAGGGGGAATGACCAGCCAGCCAGCCCCTTTTCCCTGGTTTGCGTTTTATCGTAAACGATCCGCAAGATTCTCTCCTGGGTTTGGTTTACTCAACAATATGCCCCTTGAAATAGGGTTTGCAAGACAACAGTGCTGTGCTAGGGTGCAAGTCTGTATTCCGTTGGATTCCAGGGCCCCGCGTTCGGGTTCATCCGGGGGTCCCTGAGCTCATATGGAGCTCTTCATTGTTTGTAATTAAGGAGGCAAGATGCGAAAAAGAATCGCAAGTGCTTTGCTGGTGGCTGGGTTGGTGCTGAGCGCCGGACTCGTTCAAGCTGCCGGTTTCAGCATCTACGAAGCTGGGGCCCGGGCCACAGCACTTGGTGGTGCATTCACCGCCAGCGCCGATGATGGTTCTGCAATATTCTACAATGCTGCCGGTTTGTCCTTTCTCAAAGGCAACCAGATCAGTCTCAGTGTGATGCCTGTTGCACCCAGCGCAGAGTTTACCAGCGCTGCAGTTGATGGCCAGGAAACTGTCTACGAAAAAACCGAAGACAACATCTTCCCCATTCCCGGTGCCTACTACACCCACAATGGTGGCGGAAAATTGAGTTTCGGCGTCGGTTTGTACGCCCCTTACGGGCTGGGAACCGAATGGCAGAACGGGGAAGAATTTGTGGGACGCCAGGTCAGTCACGATGTGACCATCGAAACTGTCTACGTCACACCTGCTCTTTCGTATCTGGTGACTCCCGAGCTGGCTTTAGCCGTGGGTCTTGACATTGCTCACCAGACTCTGAACCTCAAAAAATACTCTCTGTATCCTCTGGATGGCGACAACGCCCTCCACACAGAAATTGATGGCAGCAGTGATATCAACATCACGCCTTCTTTCGGTCTGATGTACCGGCCCAATGATCAGTGGAGCTTTGGTGCCATGTATCACTTCGAAAAAACCATGAAATATGAAGACCAGGATGCCACTGTTACCAACGTGGCAGCAGCCGGTAGCGACGCCTATGGCTGGGCTGCAACCGTGCTGGCAGGACTTGGTGGCGGCGAACGCACCATCACCTCCGAATTCAATGTTCCTTCCATTCTCAGCCTTGGCGCGGCCTACAGCTTCTCCGAGAAATTCCGTCTGGAAGGTAACTACGTTTATTTTGGCTGGAGTCACTTCGCCAAGTTGGACATGTCCTTTGATAACCCGGCCATGGATGATGTGATCCAGTTCAATTATGAGAATGCCTGGCAGGCGCGCTTTGGTGCCACCTACACAGCCATTCCTGGCAAACTGGACATCATGGCCGGTTTCGTGTACGACACGACACCTCAGCCAGTGGAAGCCATCAGCCCCTTGTTGCCTGACGCTGACAAAAAGGATTACTCCATCGGCGTCACCTACAAGACTGGTAAATTCGACTTCACCGCCAGTTACATGGCAGTCATCGGTGAAGAGCGTTCCAACATTGAAGACGGACGCCCTGCCAATGACGATCCCGCTTATCCCGTCGGTACTTACAAAGCCCTGGCCAACATCTTCGGATTTGGCGTTGGCTACCGCTTCTAAAGGAGGTGCAGAAAATGAAGATTACCATGAAGTTACTTTTGGGCCTGCCGATTCTGCTGGCCTTCCTGGTGGCCGGCTGTACGCTGGACACCCCTGAGCAGTCTACTGAATTAGTCGGTCCTTCCGGGGATCAGGCCTTTGCGAACTTTGCCTCCATGGGTAACAGCCTGACGGCTGGTTACCAGGATGGCGGCGTCTGCATTAACGGTCAGCTGTCCAGTTACCCACGTTTGATCGCCCAGCAAATGGGCCTCGACGTGAGTGTTGGCAGTTCTGACTTCACGCAACCCTACATTGCAATGCCTGGTATTGGCGGCGTCAATCCCGATGATCCCAGCCTGGTTGATGGTGTGCTGCACTTTGACGGTGCCAGCCTTTCCGTTCTGGGCACCCACAATACGGCTGACGTGATGGATGCGACCAGCCCGGCCAATCCGCTGATGCTGCGGACCCTGCCAGTGCCTTATGATAACCACGGTGTTCCCT
>JAOZJV010000356.1 GCA_029935695.1 Candidatus Krumholzibacteriia bacterium
TCGAACTGCCACAGGCCGGCACCGGGGGCTCTCCACCTTCAAGAATGATCATGCAATTGGTGATGCCGCATCCTGAAAGAGCAGCCAACACGTGTTCAACGGTGTGAATACTCACATCGCCTTTGGTCAGAGTTGTAGACCTGACAAGGTCTTGTTCGTTGGATACATTTTCCACCAAAGCTTTGATTTCAACATCTTCATCACCTGGGTTAGCACCCGGCACACGAAAAATCAGACCTGTGTTGATTTCAGCAGGGGCAAAGGTCATCTGGGCCATTTGGCCGGAATGCAACCCCACCCCTTCAATGGTGACTTCGCTGTTGACTGTTTTTTGCAACCAGAGCACCGGCTGCCTCCTTTAATCGCCTGGCTTATTCTGGAGTTCTTCCAGTTTTCGCACACGACGCAGTAATTCCGGCAATTTGCGCAACGAGGCAAAAAGTCGGAATGATTCTTTAATGTCCACTGCCGGCGTCCCAAACACTGTTTCTCCAGGAGAAACATCGCTGATAATACCGGCTTTTCCGGCTACTTGAACGCCGTCACCAATATTTATGTGGTCACCGATGGAAGCATTACCCCCAACGGCCACACCATTTCCGATGGTTGTGCTGCCGGCGACGCCAGATTGTCCGCACAAAACAGTATGATAACCAATTCTCACATTGTGCCCCACCTGGACCAGATTGTCTATCTTCGTTCCCTGGCCAATGACTGTGCGCCCGGTGGTGGCTCGGTCGATGCTTGTATTGCTGCCAACTTCCACATCATCTTCCAGAACGACAATGCCGATCTGGGGAATTTTCTTGAGGCCCGTTTTTCCAGGTAAAAACCCAAATCCATCGGCCCCAATGCAAGTTCCACTGTGCAGAATGGCCCGGTTGCCCACCTGGCAGCCCTCACGAATGGCCACTTGGGCATAAATCAGACAATCCTGACCAATACGCACATCCGGGCCAAGGGTTACATGGCCTTCAAGGCGGCTTCCTGCCCCCACCACACACCCGGCACTGATGACGCAATACGGTCCGATGCTCCCGGCCAGGGAAACATCAGCCGAGGAATCGATCACCGCAGTTTCATGAACCCCAGCAGGGAAGACCCGTTCAAGGGGTATTTGAAGCACCTTCAGGAAATCAGCAAACCCTTCATAAGGATTTGGAACCCGCACAGCCGCGCGTTCTGTTTCCATCCCTGGCCCGATCAACAATGCCGAAGCTTTGCTTTGATCAACCTGTGCAAGCAGCTTCAAACTGGTCACAAAACTCAGATCACCGTCTGTGGCGTCTTCAATTCCTGCAGCCCCGGTGATGACCGGATCAGCAGAACCTACAAGCTCACCACCCACCAGTTCGGCTATTTCACTCAGCTTCCAGGAGCGCATGCATTTCCCTGTTCTTAAGCAACGCCCCTCACCTTACAGGCAAGGGGCATATGCAGAATTGACATAACTTGCTAAATTTCGCCGGGTTGATCTCACCTGTCAACCAAAAACAGCGGCTATTCCTCGCCTTTGGCCAGGGCACTCAGAACATCATTGGTCAGGTCAAACGCGTCATCAAGATACAAAACATTGAGGGTTGCCCGGTCAATGATCATCCCAAATCCCTTTTCTTTGCCCAAGCGTTCGACAATGGTGATAATCTGGTCGGTGATGGGCGTGACCTTGGTGTTGAACTCGGCCTCGGCCCGTTGTTCGATAGATTCCTGGAAAGTGAAATATTCAGCTTTTTTCTGTTCGAAAACCTGAAGCTTGGCGCGCAGGGCTTCTTCACCCAGCAGAAGTTTCTGGCTTTCGATTTCTTCCATCAGGTTGGTGATTTCCTTTTCCTTCTCAGCCACTTCAATTTCCAGTTCACGAAGGAATTTCTGGTATTGGGCCTGAGCATCCTTGGCTGCTTCATATTCTTCCATGATGCGCCGCGAGTCGATCACACCAAGAGGTTTATAATCAGCGGCAGTTGCAACAGCTGGCATCAGCACAGCGCTGACAATGAGCAGAGCCAACACACCCTGAACCAGTTTTAAAGCGTTCCTGTTAAACATTTTATCCTCCAGCCACAAGAGGCTAGTTCAGGCTCCCAGACTAAGATGCACCCCAAAAGAAGATTTATCTTAGAACATGTTGCCAATGGTGAAGTGAGGCTCCCAGGCGGGGCCTCCCAGTCTATCGAAACCATAACCGTAATCGAAGCCAATGGTGCCCATCATCGGCACCTCAACACGGATACCGAGCCCGGCGCCTTTGCGCATGTGGGCGAAATCGGACTCTGTGAAACTGTTCCAAACATCTCCAATGTCGACAAATGACAACAATTGGATCGTATTGGTCACCGGGTAAAGCAACTCGGTGTTGATGATGGTGAAGAAACGCCCGCCAATGAAGCTGGGGTTGCCCCGGGGAACAACTTCAAGATCCCGATAACCACGCAAGGGATAACGTCGGTTTCCACCGAGGCGGTATCTCTCCCAGTCAGGTACGTTGTCGGCGCCATTGAGACCGTGCAGCAAACCATAGAATCCGCGCAGGTGCAAAGCAAAACCACCGGGCATTTTCTGATAATAGCTGTGCGACAAAACGTGTTCCTGGAAATCGATTTCCCCTCCGAGGGGGCCGCCGGCAAACTCGAAACTGTAACTGGTCTTGGAACCCTCAGTGGGGAAAAACGGGCTGTCGGTGCTGTTGCGGTTAAGGCTGATGCGGATGCTGCTCTTGGTCTGAGGCCAATCGATGCGATCCAGACGCTGGAAAGGCAGGTCACTGGTGCCCAGGCTCTGCTCAAGATCATCCAGATAAGCCACGTAACTGGGCGCAAAATTGGACAGGCGAGTTTCACTCAACTCGTAGCGCAAACCGATGCGACTGTAACGGGTGTTGGGAATACGCCGACCCAGACGAACACTGAAGCCACGAATCCGGCTTTCGTAAAAATCGTCGTAATTATACTGGTAACGATCGAAGACATCGGCACCAACCAGAGTGGGTGTCCCCATAAACCAGGGTTCGGTGAAGCTGATATCCACATACCGTTGGCGGCTTCCGAATTGCCAGGTCAGGCCAATGTTCTGCCCTTTGCCCCGGAAGTTCGTTTCCGCCACCTGGATGAAACCGCTGGCGCTGGTTTCGGCGCTGTACGCCATGCCGAACATGAACTGCCCGGTCTGCTTCTCCTTGACCTTCAGGATCATGTCCACATCGCCATCACTGGTGGGCCTGATGTCAGGTTGGATATCTTCAAAGAACCCAGTCTGGAAGATATCCCGGATGGTGGCCTGGATGCGGTTGTTGCTGAATTTGTCACCGGGAAAAATGCGCATTTCCCGCAAAATGACCTTGTCGTAGGTTTTGACGTTGCCACTGATCTGAATGTCGTGAATTTCAGCCGGCTGGCCTTCAATAAAGGTGAAATTCACATTCACGGTGTGGTCCACAATATCCCGGTTGGGTTCCACCGTGATATAGATATAACCCTGGTTGGCGTAGATCTGTTGCAGATTATCCAGGGTCATGAGGTACTCGTCCTCTTTGAAGACCCGGTCTTTTTGAATCCACATCTGATCGGCAATAAGCAGATCATCAAATACCGTGTTGCCCTGCCAACTCACATCGCCGGTGGTGTAAACTTCGCCCTCGTCAATGTGCACCACGATACTCAGCTCAGAAGGTTTTTCAGAATCAAAATTGAGCTGTACATCGGTGATAGTCGCGTCCAGGAAACCATTGTTCCGGCAGGCGGTGATGATGCGTTCTTTGTCTTCTTCAAAAACTGTTTTCTTGAATGTGCCACTTCTGAGGAAACCTCTTGTCCCCTGCTCCATGGCATCTTTCAAATCACCGGAATCCATTTCCTCGTTACCGACAAAAGTGATGGTTTGAACTTTTACTTTCTTGCCTTCGATGACTGTAACAATCAGGTCTTCCATGTTGTTGGCATCAATTTTAGTGCTGTCGGTGTGCATGGCCACATTGTAGTAGCCTTTTTCGTAATACAGATCCAGCAGAGGTTGCAAGTCACGGTTGATCGCGGCCGGGTTCGCAAACTGCCCCACGTGCACCGGGAAAGCTTCCCGCAGGTCCTTGGCTTTGACCTTGTCATTGCCCATGAAGTGGATGCTGCGCACACGGGCGAATTCCACCAGGTTGATGGTCACTTTGACGCCACCACTGACTTCTGTGGCATACACAAACACATCAGAAAATTTCTTGGTTTCAAAAAGCTTGCGGATACCCTGGGCGGTCAGGTCACGGGTTAAAAGCTTACCCTCTTCAAACCCGGACCAGGCAAGAACCTGGCGGGCTCCAACAGTGAGCGCCCCGACTACCTCTATCTCCATAATGGTGGGGGAACCAGTGGTTTGCGCCTGGGCACTAAAAGCAGTGGCCAGCAGACAAACGACCAGGCAAAGTCGCAGGATGAATTTCATTTGACGAAAAGAGCTCCCAGGGTCAATTCAACGGGTTGAGAAAACGCGGCATCCTAACATCCATGTTGGGCCGCTGCAACGAAATTCCAACCCCGATTGGTGA
>JAOZJV010000357.1 GCA_029935695.1 Candidatus Krumholzibacteriia bacterium
AGCGGGCACCAGATTGGGGGTGATCAACTCTTCACTGGTGGCGATGACCAGGCGTTCGATGACATTACGAAGTTCACGGATATTGTTGCGTGACCAGTGGTAAGCTTTGAGGCGGTCAAGGGTTTCCGGAGCCAGAATCCGGGGACGGCAGCCGAATTTCTCGCAGGTCATCTGCAGAAAATGATCAGCCAGAAGGGGCACATCACTCAAGCGTTCACGCAAAGGTGGCACCTTCACTACATGGGTGTTAAGGCGGAACAACAGGTCTTGCCTGAAACGTCCGGCGGCCACCTCCTGATCCAGATCACGGTTGGTGGCGGCGACGACCCGGGTGTCCACCTGGCGGCCCTGATGAGAGCCCAGCCGGGTGATGATTCCATCTTCCAGAACCCGCAGCAGCTTGGCCTGGGCAGGCAGGGGCAGTTCGCCCACTTCATCCAGAAAGAGGGTGCCCTTGTGGGCGGTTTCGAAGGCGCCTTTGCGCACCTGGTCGGCCCCGGTGAAAGCGCCGCGTTCGTGCCCGAAGAGTTCACTTTCGACCATGGTATCAGGAAGGGCGGCGCAGTTGACGGCCACGAAGGTGCGTTTTTGGCGTTTGCTTTCGTCGTGCAGCCGGCGGGCCACCAGCTCTTTGCCGGTGCCGCTTTCGCCCATGATCAAAACGGCGCTGGGAATGGGGGCCAAACGGTCGATCAGCTCCACCATGGCGGTGGCGGAACGGCTTTCCCCAATCAGGGGTGAGCCTTCGCCGGTTTTCCTTTTCAGCCGGTTGATTTCACTGCGCAACCCGCTCCAGGCCAGCGCATTTTCCACCTCGCGCACCACTCTTTCGAGGGGCTCGTCCTTGGCAATGAAACTGTAGGCACCCAGCTTGACGGCGCGCACGCAACGGTCGTAACTGCCGGTGCCGGTGTAGACGATGACGGGCACTTTCAGGCCCTTGCGTTTCAGGGTGGTGAGAACCTCGAAGCCATCTACTCCCGGCATTTCCAAATCCAGGATGACGCAATCCACAGACTCCTGCTCCAGGACGGTCAATCCCGCGGCTCCGCCTGAGGCGGTGAGGGTTTCAAAACCTCCCAGACGTTTCAGGTCGTAGGCGTATTGATCCCGCATGGCGGCAATGTCGTCGATGATGAGAACCAGACTCATATTATTCCATTCACAGATTGGGGATGGGGAACGACAGGATAAATATCGAGCCTTCTCCCGGTTCACTTTTGACGCTGATGCGGGCGCCACAGTCGGCGGCCAGGCGGCGAACATTGCTCAGGCCCAGGCCGGTGCCTTCTTCTTTGGTGGTGAAAAAATCATTGAAGATCTGGTCAATGTTTTCAGGAGCAATGCCCACACCGGTGTCGGCCACTTCCACCTGGATGCGCATCTCTTCCAGGATGGGATCTTCTTCCACAAAGGCGCTAACGGCCACGGTGCCTTTGCCGTCCATGAGACTTTCCACCGCATTGCGCACCAGGTTGTCGAAAATACGGCGCAGGCTCACCGGATCGGCTTCCACCGGAGGCAGATTCACGGGCAGACGGTTCTCCAGCTTGATTCCCTCATCACAAGACGGGCCTTCCAGGGCCTGGGTTACAATTTCATCCAGACGGACCAGGGAAACTTCCCGGCCGGGACTCAGGCGGGCGTAATGAGCGGCCAGATCTTCCAGGTAGGACAGTCCGTTTTCAAGCGTTTCCCGGCGTTCCTGGAAAATCGGTTCCAGGTTTTTGGGTTCGGTGTCGGCCACTTCGCTGAGGTGGCGCATGACGTTGCGCAGGGGCGTGATGCCGTTGCGGATGTCATGATTCACCTGCCGGGAAATTTCGCCCAGGGTGGCGCGGTGTTCAGCGTCGCGCAGTTTTTTCACACCACTGCGCAACCGGGCGGTCATCTCGCCGAGCAGGCGGGTCAAATGTCCCACTTCATCTTTGCGGGAAGATTCAAAACGGATGTCCAGATTGTCGAAATCCAGGTTCTGGGCCCGGCCGGATAAATCGCGCAGAGGCTGGCTGATCCGGTTGGCCAGGAGAATGGACAAAAACACCGAAGCGATCACCGCCAGAGTCAGGATGATGCTCATGCGGATGTTCATGGCCAGCAATGTATTTTTCAAAGAGGTCTGGCTGTGGGTGACGACCAGCTGGGCGGTGTCGGGTTGCCCTTCAAGAATCATGGGCCATTCGCTTGAGCGGACGATGGCGTGACCGCTGCGCAGCATGAAGGGAATTTCTTCGGGACGGCTGGCCCGGGCTAATTCTTCGGTGAGGGTATCTGAGGTGCTGAGCAAGCCACCGGGCCAGGTGATCACCACATCCAGATCATCGTCGCGACTCAGGTCCCGCAAATGATCGGTGTCCAGGCTGATGCCACCGATGATGTTGAATGTTTTTCCTCCCAGAACCACGCTCATGGTGCGGGCCAAAGCCAGGAAAGAGCCTTCGGGGCTGCGGGCGGGAATCAGGGCCTGGGCATCGGGCACCAGGGCCAGCTGGCGGGGCAGGGCTGCATCCACCTGGCCAAAGCTTTGCCTGAAATGACCGGAACTGATGACCCGTCCCCGTTCATCCTGGATCTGCAGCATGTCGAGATTCATGAGGGACATGTGTCGCGGGGCAAAATCCACCAGGTAGCTTTTCAGGTCATCCCGACCACCGCCCACGGCCAGCCGGAAACGGTTGTCAGCGCTGATGGTGGCGCCGAGAGATTTCAGTCTCCGGGAAAGACTTTGGCTCTTGGACGCCAGATCCTGACGGGTCAGGCGCATCTGATCTTCCACGCGCCGGGTGTCCAGTTCGGTGAAACGTCCGGTCACACCGGAGCGGGTGATCTGCATCATGAGAACCAGGGGAATCACCGTGATCAACAATACGCCCAGAAGAATCTGTCCCCGTAATTTCACGGCAGCTCACCTCCCTGCAGGGAGCGTCCCAAATTGCAGAGCAAAGGGGTGCCGTCGAAGGAGAGTTCCAGTCCGGCCCATGATCCCCGGGTGATCAACCAGCCATGGGTCAGGGCCAGCGGGTGCACGAGTTTTTTTTCAAGCAGAGCCCGGGTGGGATTGCGGTGTTTGAATTGAGTTTGAGCTTCGGCCTGGACCAGATTTTCAGCATGGTCACCCTGAGTAACGTCGGATTGCAGGGCGGCCACCTGGAGCCAGGCGGCGCGTCCAAGCAGAGTGGCTGTCTGCAGGCAACAGGTGGGAAAATGCTGGTCGGTGGGCAGGATGACGGCAGCGGCCATTTGCCAATTCAGAATGAAGTTGAGAGCCTGGGGATGGACAGGAGCCACGCGCACATTGTTCGGTCCGAGGGCGGCCAATCGTTGAGCCAGTTCCCGGGCGGCAGGATCATTTCGGGGATAGGCAATGGTGGATTCATCCAGCTTTGATGCACCCAGATCCCACTGCCGCCTGGCGCTGCTGCCGGTGGCCACGGGGCCGGAAATTTGCGGACAGGAAACTCTCCCGCCGGCGGGAAAAACCAGATGGTCCCAGGATCTTGCCGATACCCGGGTCAGGTCATCGGCTGGGTTGAGGCGTTGCACCAGATCGGTCCACTTTCGGGTGCCGGTGGGATTTTTTTCGGGAGGACAAACCATCAGATAAAGCCGGTTCCATGGCAGGGGCACCGACTGGAACCCCGGCATTTCCCGGAAAAAATGAACGGCATCCAAACTGCGGGTCATGGCCAGGTCGATATCAGTGGAAATCAGATCACGAGGATCGGTGCCGGGCATCACCCGGAAGGTGAGGCTCTTCCAAACAGGATGCTGGGGATGGTGCTGGTTGGGACGGCACTCCAGATCAGGCATGGGCGCGGGAGTGGAAGCCCTCAGCCGCACCGGACCGCTGCCCACGGGCCAGGTCCAGCCCTCACGGCGCACGGAGATGGCCGTGGCCGGATGGGCCAGTAAAAGAGGGAACCGGGCCTGGGGTTCGGGCAACCGGATGGCCACCTTATCAGCACCCATCAGGGTGATAGTTTTTGATCTGGCGTTGAACCAGGTCCACAAAGGTGTTTGGTCGCCGGGCCGGGGGCAGCCCTGGTTGGCGGCCCAGGCGCCTCGCACATCCTGGCTGGTGACGCGGGTGCCATCCCAGAACCGGGCGTCGGGTCGCAGGGTGAACACCCACAAGGTGCTGTCTTCGGTGCAGGTCCAGGCCGAGGCGAGACCCGGTTTCACATTTCCTTCGCAATCAACGGTGACCAGGGTTTCGTAAAGATGAGCAAAGACCAGCCGCTGGGACGGATTGTGCGGGATGGGGGCCACAGCGGGAGTCACGCTGTCGGTGAGGGCAAAAATTATCTCAGCGCCGGGGAGACCCTCGCCAGGCAGGGGAGAGCAGCCTTCACGCTGGTTGGTGGTGCCGTTTTGCGAAGGCCAGACGATGGCTTCGGTGCCGCCCAGGGAGGGATCGGTTTCCGGTGAAGGAGAGGAACTGCAGCCGGCCATTAAGGTCATGGCCAACAGCAACATCACCTTTAAACAGCGGGTTGGATTGATTGGAATTCCCATGGGTTTGCCAAC
>JAOZJV010000012.1 GCA_029935695.1 Candidatus Krumholzibacteriia bacterium
AAAAACCCTGGGCCCGCACTCGCCGGGCCACCTTGTCCGACAAATGGTCCAGAACTTCCTGCAGATGGCGGGCATCGGCAATATCCTCACCAAAGGTGATCTCATTGCCGATGGATTTGGCCTCGTGCGAAGGAATCACCGGCCGCATGTCGTGGCCCACGGCCAGTTGCCTTAAATGCCGGGCATGATCGCCAAATTGCTGCACTGCCAGCTCTTCAGGGATGGCCAGAAAATCACGAACGGTGCGGATGCCGAAACGTGCCATCTCACGCTGGGAGACTTTGCCCACACCCCACAGTCGGCCAATGGGCAAATCGGCCAGAATCTCCTGTGCTTTTCCATCGGGGATGATCACAAAACCCTCAGGTTTTTCCAAATCGCTGGCCAGCTTGGCAAGGAATTTATTGCCCGCAACTCCAACCGAAGCCACCAATTGCAATTCTTCTTTAATCCGTTGCTGAATAAGCCGGCCAATATTTTCAGCGCTGCCGAAGAGCCGCCGGCAACCTGTCACATCCATAAATGCTTCGTCGATGCTCAGAGGCTCCACCAGAGGAGTGAAATCACGGAAAATTGCGCCAATTTGACGGCTGATTTCCACATAACGGTCCATGCGGCCCCGCAGGAAAACACCATCCGGGCACAGCTTGATGGCCCGGGCAGCGCTCATGGCGCTGTGCACTCCAAAAGCGCGGGCTTCGTAGCTGGCGGCTGACACCACACCGCGACCTTCGGGGGTGCCACCCACGATAACTGGCTTGCCTTTCAGGGAAGGGTCGTCAAGCACCTCCACCGAGGCGTAGAAGGCGTCCATGTCCACATGGAGAATGGCCCGGGGGCCGGTGATGTCAGGTTTGGTGTTCATGGAATATAATTTTGCACTTTTTTCGCTGGCTTGCACGAAAAAAAATCCCGCCGGAGATGATTGTCTCCGCCGGGATTCCCATCAATAAGATGGCAGTGTACTAGTTGGCCAGATCCTTGTCGATCCACCCAATGACCCGCTTGATGCATTGCAGGTAGTTGATGTTCTCCACGCCGGTCAGTCCCACGTCTTCCATGGTCTTGAGGATGTCATCAAGCTCGGTGCTTTCGGAGTTGATGGTCACCACAAGAGCGCCATTGATCAGCACATTACCCACTTCGCAGATGGTATCATTGACCATGTAACCATAGCGCTGTTTGTTGACTTTGACGGCCTGCAGATCAGGATGGTCGCTGATCATCTGGAGGAACTCTTCGAGGGTGTAGCTGCCTTTGGTCAGTTCGGGCATATCCACCTGGAAGGCAGGAAAAACATCATCCACCAGGGTGGCTGCGGGAATGGGAAATTCTGCTTTCATCAACGGGTTCCACTGCTCGAGTCCCTGCTTTTCGGTGATGAAGGTTTTGATGTCCATCTTGCCATCGCGGATCTTGGTATTGTTGTTGTCGTTGGTGCGGGACATGATGTAAATCTCGTCGCTGGTGCGCTCCCAAACCTTTTCCGGAACGGGGTTGGACAAACGGCTCATGCGGTACTCGGCATCTGCAAAATCCTGCCCGAAGGTACGGAATTCAAAGCGGGGTTTGCTGATTTCTCCGATTTTCATTTCCTTCTTACCCATGATTTTTTCTCTCTCTTTCAAATGATACAGACTGCTTATTCACTGATTTGGTAGGAGCTCAGGGTTTCCCTGCTGTCACTGACTGCGTAAAAAACTGCATGAACCGGATCCAGAGTGATGCCTTCACCCTTTTCCAGACCCGTGGCATAAGACTTTACCGGCTGACCATCGGTTGTGCACCAGGTCAAGTTAGCTGACAGGTCGCTGATGATAAGCAGCAGACCTGCAGCGGCATCAAAAGCCAGGCCGGAATAATCGCTGGCGAAATCCAGTTCGGTGGTGGCCAGGACGATACCGTCGCGATCCATTTCCACCAGCAGACCAGGATCCATTTCCTTCAAAAGGAAGATGTGTCCGGTTGCCGGGTCGATGGTGATACCCTCCAGCCCCGTATTACCCATGGGGGGCAAACCACTGGGGGTCAATGTTTCCAGAAGATTTCCATTTCTGTCCAAATGCAACACCTGGCCCAGCCCCTCTTCCACCACAAAAAGAGTTCCATCGGTGGGGTCCACCGCGATGCCCTCCAGATCATGTCCTCCGATATCAATGGTCTCTACTCGGGAACCACCGGTGGTCAGACGGAAAATACACCCCGTCTGGTCACTGACGGTCCACAAATGAATGCCGTCGGTATCAAAAGCAAGGCCTGAAGGTTCGGGAACATTGGACAATTCCACTGTGTCGAGTTCCACCAGGGAAAGCCCCGCAGGGGCTGCGACTTCATCTTTGTCGCAGCCCCCACAGAGAGTCACACACAGCAGCAATGCTGCGGAAATTGTGTGCCAGTTAATCAAACTACTTGCCTTCACCGTTTGCAGCGCCGGGGCTCGAGGTGGTGAAGGTGGTCCAGCTGTCGTCACCATCGGTCTCGCGACCTTCGGAAACGTCCAGGGTGGAACCAACATACGTGTAACCATCAGCCATCAGGATGTGACCGGCGCCATCGTCGGCAAACAAGCCCACATCTTCACCACTGCTGCTGAGTTTGATTTCCACGTGCAGCACGCCACGTTCGGAAACCTTGTCAGCAAACAACACCAGGTAACCGCCTGCGGCGATGGTGGTGGAGTCGGGAGCGGTGGTGGGAATCTGCCATTCCTGGTTGCTGCTCAGGTCATCGGTGATGTACATGCCGCCGATGTCGATGGCTTCGTCACCAGGGTTGTAAATTTCAATCCAGTCAACATAGGCGTCGGTAGGATCTTCGTATTCACCCGGAGCAGGATAGGTCAAAGAGTTATCAGCCATGAACTCGTTGATGTACAACGTGAAGGGCAGCTGAAAAACGGGCACGAAGGTTTCGAATTCCGTAGGAGCGCCTTCGGGATCCAGGGCGGTTTCGGCATCGGTATCAGTAGCCGACACATAGTATCCCACCACAGCATCCACGGCCTGGCCGGGGATCACACAGGTGTATTCACCGGTCACCTTGGTGACAGCGGTGCAAGGCACTTCAGTCCATTCACCACCGTCAACGTTCCAGTACAGAGTGACGGAGTCGATGCCGTTGTCATCGAAGACCTCGACAGTAACAGTCACGTCGGTGTCGGGAAGAGGAGACACGGGATCCAGGTCCACATCGCTGATCACTGGAGGCAGGTTACCACTGCCGGCACTGTTGGCAGCGCCAGGGGTGGGTGTCACCAGGAAGACACGATCGCCTTCGCCATCAGGAGCGTGTCCCATGGAGATGTCGGTGGTTTGTTGTTCGTAGTCGAACTCAACCAATTTGTTCATGCTCAGGTCGGCCAGACCGATGGACTCGCCACCACCACCCAGTTTAAACTGGGTGTACAGAGGTCCATCATCGTAAGTATCACAAAACAGAACCAGCCACCCGTTTGCTGGAACAACAGTCAGATCGGTTCCGGCAGTAATCTGGTGCCATTCTTCCACGTCATCAGTGATGGAGTCGGTAATGTACCAGCCGCCCACTTCAATATCGGTATCGGTGGTGTTGTAGAGTTCGATCCAATCCGGCATGTTACCGGTGCCATCAACATCAATATTGTCATTGCTGGCCATGAATTCGTTGATCATGATATCCGTCACCACTGGTGGATCGGGCACTACAGGATCATCGTCATCATCGGAATCGCAGGCACCCAGCACCAACAGAGGCAGCAGCAACAGAATTTGCCATGTTTGTAACTTCTTCATCTTCATCTCCTTGCGAGAAAATTAATCACCATTGTTATGTATTTGGGCCGAAATTCATCGGCCCCGTGAATCAACTTAGAATGCAGCCAGGAACCTCATCTGGACGTAGCTGAAATCATCATCGCCTTCCAAAGAACCATCGCGACCGGTGGCATTTTCGTTATTGTCCACCATACCGTAGTTCAGGTAAATGCGAATGTTGGCGTTGGCGTAGTAATTGAGACCCAGACTGATGGCATCGGAGCTACCGGCCATGATGTCCTGGTCGTCCATGTCGACGGTGCTGAAGCGGGCGGCCACTTCCCAGGCACCACTTTTGGAGGAAGGCACAACCCGGCCAAATTCCGCACTGCTGGAATCGTAGGGATGACGATCATCAGTCAGGAAGAAGGTAGCGTACATGTAGCCACCACCGAAACTGAGATCTTCAAGATCATCCAGACGGGTCAGGTTTGTATTCATGTACTCGGCCTGGGCGTAGAAACGCTTGTTGGCATAGGCCAACTCGCCGCCGAAGACGTTGTATTTGTCCACATCATTGATGTTGCCGGTGTCAGTGTACTTAACATCAGCCACGTTGCTTTCGAACTTGGTTTTGAAACGCACCTGGTTGCTGCCGAAATCAGTCTGGCGCAGGGTGCCACTGGCTCCCAGTAACAGAACACTGTCTTCATTTTGGATGGGCGTATAGTTCAGGCGAGCGGCGAAGTTGAATGTCTCATCTTCGGGTTTCTCAAAATCTTCCACGTCGGCACCAAACACCGAAGCGGCCACGCGGTACTGTTTACCCCATTTGGCAACTTCCAGTCCCATGCGGCGACCAACGGCGAAGGCATCGGTGCCCAGGCTGCGCTCCATGAAGACAAGGTTGCGGCTGGTGAAGTTCTCTTCCAGACCGAAAGGCTGGCGGAAGTTACCAATGCGCACATGTCCATTGCCGCCGAACAGGCCGCGGCGGGAAATGTAGGCATCCTTCAGCTCAGTGGATTCTTCGGCGAAATCAAAGTCGACTTCCGCGTACCAGTGATCCCAGATCTGGGTTTTCATGGCCCAACGGGCCCGGCGGACCATAAAACCATTGGATAGAGAATTTTTATCTTCCATGTAACCGGCGGCATCCAGATAAATCCGGGCATCCCACCACCATTTGAATTGTCCGTCGTCAGTCTGAAAAACCAGGATGCCATCTTCAGCAACGGCGTTCATGACCTCATCACCGGCATGGGCAGCTACAGGAGCCAGCACAGCCAGAAGAGTGAGCACAGCCACGGAGGCCAGCATTCCGGACTTCAAAAACTTGAACATTAGCGATTCTCCTTGTCAGGGTTATCAGAAGCCGCATCCACTTTGAACAATCTTCCAAGGTAGGCGAGCTTCTTCTTCAGTTCCTTGTTCGTCTGTTTGTTCACGGTCGTATCGGGCTTCAGCTTCCATTCATCTGAAGCATCGGCCAAGGCGGCGTTAAACCGCCAGAGGTGGTTAAAGCGCTGCCCAGTCAGGGAACGCAGTGCGTCCACCTGCCCCGCAGTCAACCAATGCGTATCAACATCATTGGCGATAACAGACGGCTGCACTTCCCACCGGCCCAGTCGGGCCAGTTCCAACACCAGGGAAGACTCT
Organism: Candidatus Krumholzibacteriia bacterium; assembly: GCA_029935695.1. GTDB lineage: Bacteria > Krumholzibacteriota > Krumholzibacteriia > LZORAL124-64-63 > LZORAL124-64-63 > LZORAL124-64-63. The sequence continues at coordinate 5,391 of JAOZJV010000012.1, forward strand.
TTGGCCTCAAGTCCCCCGGTTTTTTCCAGGTCTGATTTAAATTTCACGGCATTGGTGAAAACGTCAGGTCCCAGTTCAACCAGACCCTCAACCTCTACGCCCTGGCGGGCTAATTCCTCAAGCACCACCCCGTCGACCCGGTACTCCACCGTCCGACTCACCTGCTGATCGAAAACGTTGTCCACAAAGAAGAGCAGAAAGAAGGCAACCACGCCGGCGGCCAGTGGCGTCGCCATCCAGCCCAGTGAGATCTCTCCCAATACGTTGTAACGGATATTGGCACCCTTGAAAAAGCTAATGCCGAGGATGGCACCGACCACGGCCTGGCTGCTGCTGACGGGCACCAACGGGAAAGTTGGTAAACCGTGACTGGCCAGAAAATGTTCAAGGCTGGTGGATGCAAAAAGGAAAAGAGTGATGGACTGAGCCAGAACAATGACCAAAGCGGGCACTGGCGAGACCTTGACCAGGCCGCCACCGACAGTTTTCATCACTCGTTCGGAATAAGTAAATACTCCGACCCCAATGGCCACCGCGCCCAGGAAAAACAATTGCTGAACACCGGTGAGAGTGAACAGGCCGAACACCGAAAGATCATTGAAAGGATTGTCCGGAACAAACACACCCATCACGTTGGCAATGTTGTTGGCGCCCAAACTGTAGGACCCGAAAGCACCCACGGCCAGCAGCCCCAGTCGAGTACCCGCGTCAAGCTGCAAAAGGTGTGGTTTATTGATGGAAATTATTTTCCGGATCAAAATGAAAAGTACAACCGCGATGGCGGCGCTGATCAACGGACAGGCCACCCAGGTGAGCATAATCTTGGTCAGGGATTTCATGTCCGTCACCGAAGAACTGTAAACGTTCCAACCGATGATGGCCCCCACGATGGCCTGGCTGGTGGACACGGGAATTTTCAACCGCGTCATCCAAAAGGTCGTCAGGGCCGCGGCCAATGCCACGGTGAACGATCCGGCCAGAGCGTTGACCGCTCCCAGCTTGCCCAGGGTGTGAGCAGCTCCGGCACCACTGATGGTGGCGCCCAGAACAACAAAAATAGAACAAACGATGGCCGCGGTTCGGAACTTGATCATCCGGGTACCGACAGCGGTGCCAAAGACATTGGCCGCATCGTTGGCACCAAGGCTCCAACCCAAAAACAAACCACTTGATAAGAATAATAAGATCTCCACGCTGCCCGCCTTAAATGGTTCGCTTGATGGCGTAAATTGCCAGTCGGTCTGCTACGGCTTCAGCCTTGTCACTGACTTTTTCCACATTCAACGCGAAGTATCGCAGGTGGATTTTATGGGCCAGATCCAGAGAACTGGAAAAAATGGTCCGTTTCAGGGCATCGCTGATGCTGTCTGCTTCCTTTTCGAAATGGTGAACCTTGTAAAGGTTGTCCTTCACCGAATCAACATCCCTGAAGAAAGCGCGGGCGGAAACGATGACCGCCTCCACCGCCTCATAACAAGCCTCGGCCAGCTTGAGATATTGGTCGTTGAGTTCTTCGGGAATATCCGGTTGCTCCACTGAAAACTGATAAAGACTGGCCTTGGCGGTGTCGATGATGTTGTCCGCATTTTCCAGCAAACCCAGCACATCACCCCGGTGCTCGGGAATGAGCGACTGGGAATACAAATGGGCTTCCACTTCTTTACTCAGCTTGTCGGCCCTGGACTCCAGTTTGTCGATGGCCACAATGCGGGCCTCAAAATCCGTCATATCCTTTTCAAGATATGCTTTGACGCCTTTCTTGTAGACCAGGCTGCCTTCGGCCACCACATCCAGGAATTCATCAATTTGACTCTCGATAATTTTACTGCTTCGAAACAGGGGCATCGTCACACCGCTTTCATGGGTTTGAGTTCATCCTGCAAAAAACGGACTCCAGATTCCGGCACGATCGTCGCTACCATGACCCCCGGAGACATTTCGGACAAGTTAAGATTTGGTAACATTAGACTTTTTGAATCGGCTGTAGCCAGCACAGTGTCATCCAGCAGCACCACCAAAAACATGGTCAGCAGGGAGATCACTGTCAGAAACAGGAAGATGGTAATTTTCTTGGTTTTCATTTCAAACCACCACGTTTGGTTGCTCCGGTCATCAGCGCCGCCTACCAGGTTTTGTAGGGATTGGCGATGAGATTGGAGTTATAGTAACGGGGATCGCCGGTTACTTCTTCGCCCACCCAGGAAGGTTTATCGATCTGCTGATCTTCAGATTCCAGCTCACACTCGGCCACAACCAGGCCGTCGTTCACGCCGTGAAATTCATCAATCTCCCACACCAAACCGCCAAATTCGATTTTGTAGCGCGTTTTTTCGATGAGAGGTTGTTCGCACAGCTCCAGCAGACTTTCGCAATCACTGAAAGGAATGTCGTATTCGAATTCCAGTCGGGTGGCGCCCACTGTGATGCCCTTGATGGTCAAGGCAGCTTTTTCACCCATGGTGCGGGCCCGTACAACACGTTCTTTCTGGGAATTCAAATAGCCTTGCCTGTAGAGGGTTCCTTCTCCCAGACTTTTCCATTCATCGCCCACCAGCAGGTATTTGCGTTCAATTTCCTTGCCCATTATTTGGCTCCGATGGTTATGGGCCCAAGGCCCGTTTATGATGTTCAGCCATTTGGCATATATTCCACGCACCCGATATGGCAACAATTGTGCCCGCAACCCAATTAACTTTTTGGTGTTTAATAACAACAGGTTACAATACAGGAAGCATCAAACCGGTGATCCAGATGGCGAAATTTCGCTGGACACGCCACCACTGGCGACGGATCATTAAGTGAAATATGAATTTCTTGTTTTTTGGTCGGAAGGACGCCCAGTGAGCCCATCCTCCACATCATCCATCAAGTCGGGCATGGTCACCTGGCTGGTGTTGATCCTGGCTGTTTTCCTGGTGTGGGGAAACAATCTGGTCTACAATAAACTGGTTGATATCCGTCATAAAAATGCGCCCATGCCATCACAAAATACTTTCCTCGGCTCAGCCAGAAGTTCCCGCGACCAAACCGTAGTGCGTGTGGGTGTGGTATCCAAATTTGCCCCTAATATTATTTACCGTCTGTACCAGCCCATCATGGATTACCTCAACACCCACAGTGATCGTCACCATGAACTGGCCCTCAGTGAAAGTTATCAGGATGCGGCCCGCAGCCTGCGCCTCGGTGAAGTACAGGCTTCATTTCTGGGTGCCTGGATGTGTCATCTGCTGACTCCCGAATCCGGTCTCATTCCAGTGGCCATGCCCGTCAATGCCGAAGGCCTCCCCCGCTTCCAAGTGGTGTTGATCACGGCAGCCGATTCACCCATCCACTCTCTTGAAGATCTGGCTGGGAAAAAAGTTGCTGTGCCTTCGGATCAGGCTTTTTCCGGCAACTGGCTGCAAAACGGTGGGCTGCTTTCAGCGGGGCTTCAAGTGGCCGACCTGGACACCATCCAGCATTTTCAACACCACGAAACGGTGATCTGGCAAGTCTTGCGTGGGAATTTTGCGGCCGGGGTGGTTAAGGAAAGCCTGGCTCAAAGATACCAATCCCGGGGCCTGCGCACGGTGGCCCTTTCTCCCGCCATCCCCGGTCCACCTTTGGTCATCTGCAACAAAAACCAAAGCGAAGAAGTGCAGGAAATGGTGCAATTACTGCTGTCTCTGGACCGCAATAATGCTCAGGATCGTGCCCTGATGCAGGGCTGGACTCCCGAATTCGCCTTCGGGTTTATTCCGGTGGACCCCCGCTCTTTCAAAGAGGATTTTCTGGGACCAATGGGTGCAGAAGGAAGCGCACCATGATCTCCCAAACGGGCAGCCGAACCGGTCTTCGCGGGCGTATTCTTTTGACCGTGGGACTCACCACCATCCTGATCATGATGCTCATGTCCTGGGGAATTTTGTACCGCTGGCGTCAGGGCCAGATCCAACGGGAAGAAGGCACTGCCCTGGCCGTCAGTCATGCCTTTTCCGTAGCGGTCATCGACGCCCTGGTGTACGCCGGGCAGGGCTTTGAACAGCCTGAAGGTGTGCTGGATCATTATGTGGAATTATTCATGGTCCAGAACCAGCGCCTGCGCGCCATCACCATTCTGGATCCCGAAGGTGAAGTGGTCGCCCAAAGCTGGGGCCATCTGCCCGGGTTGTGGGTGGCGGGAGATTTGCCCGCCATCATGACCGTGCCCGGCCCCCGGGTGGTGATCGACCAAAACCCGGAGGGTTCCTGGGTATTGGAAACCATCATGCCCATGCATTCCGGTAACCACCGGTGGGGTGTTCTGGTGCTGTCTTTCGAAGCCGACTCCATCCGCTCGCGTCTGGCCCAGGGATTTTTCCTGCTGCTGATTTTTTCCGCTGCCGTCACGTCGATTCTGCTGCTTCTTCTGTGGATGTTGTTGAGCCGCATCCTCAACTCTCTGCATACTCTGGTCACGGCCATGGATCAGGTGGATTTTGAAACGGGATATGTACCGCCGCTGCCTTCCCGGGGTGATGAAATCGGCCTGCTCAACCTTGGTTTTCAACAGATGGGAAAACGGCTCCAGCAAAGCCGTCAGGATGTTTTGCGTGCCGAAAAACAAGTGTGGCATGCCGAACGTCTGGCATCCATTGGGCGCCTGGCCTCAGGGCTGGCCCATGAAATCAACAATCCCATCAACGGCGTGCGCAATTGTATTTACGCCATCAAGGCTGATCCGGAAAATCGGGAACAAACCAATGAATACCTGGAGATGATGGACGAAGGTCTTTCCCATGCTTCGGGAGTGATCGAAAAGCTGCTGGGCTTCGCGCGCAAACAACAATCCGGTCTGGCTCCAGTGTTGCTCAACGATGCTGTGGAGTCGGTTATTCGTCTGGTGAATTTCAAATTGGGACGAAAAAACATCACCCTGAAAACAGAGCTTGATCCTGATCTGCCAACGGTGATGGCCGACCGACAACTCATCCAGGAAGTGATCATGAATTTGCTGATCAACGCGGTGGATGCGGTGCCCGATGGTGGGTTCATTCGTATCAGAACCCAGGCAAACGATGACGAGATTCTGCTGTTGGTTCACGACCAGGGCCACGGCATTGCCCGGCACATTCAGGATCAGATTTTTGACCCATTCTTCACCACCAAAGACACCGGAGAAGGCACCGGGCTGGGGCTTTCCATCAGCCTGGGAATTGTCCAGGCCCACGGTGGCATTCTCCATGTGGAGAGCACCCCGGAAGACGGCACCACGTTCACCATGCAGCTGCCCATGGAAAGCGCCATTGAAACCGAGGAAAAAGAATGAAAATCCTGATGGTCGAAGACGAACGCATGACCCGCATTGCATTGACCGGCACCCTGCGCAAAGAAGGCCACGAAGTGCTGCCCTGCCCTGATGGGCACACAGCCATTGCCGCCCTGGACAACAATGTTTTCGATGTTGTGTTGACGGACCTGAACCTGCCGGGCCCCGACGGCATTGAGATTCTCCGCCATGCAGTGCAGAAAAACCCGGATATCAAAGTCATCATCATGACGGCCTACGCCTCCACCGAAACCGCAGTGGAAGCCCTGCGCATCGGGGCCTACGATTACCTGACCAAACCCTTCCAGCCCGACGAGGTTTTGGCTCGCATCGGGCACATCGAAAACCTTCTCTCGGTGCAGGAAGAAAACCGCACACTCAAGCGACGCATCGCGGACATCAGCCAGCGCAGTATTGTGGGCGATTCACCCGTGATGACCCGCCTGATGGAAACCATCACCACCATCGCTCCCGGTGAATTCAGTGTGCTGATTCAGGGCCCCAGCGGCACCGGAAAGGAATTGGTGGCCCAGGCCATCCACCAGCGCAGCAACCGGCGCGACAAACCCATGGTGGCCATCAACTGTGCGGCCATCCCCGAAACCCTTCTTGAAAGTGAACTTTTTGGTTATCGCAAAGGAGCTTTCACCGGGGCCGACCGCGATCACGATGGCTATTTCAAGCGGGCCCAGGGAGGCACGCTTTTCATCGATGATATTGATGATCTGCCCATGACAGTTCAGGTCAAACTGCTGCGCGTTATCCAGGAAAAAGAAATTGAACCCCTGGGTGGTCGCGGCACCGTCAAAGTGGACTTCCGTTTAGTCAGCGCCACCAAAGTGAATCTGCGGGATCTGGTGGCCGAAGGTAAATTCAGGGAAGATTTGTATTACCGCCTGAACGTCATCCCCCTGCAACTGCCAACGTTGGCAGAACGCAAAGAAGACATTCCTTCTCTGGTGGAACATTTCAGCCGGCGTCTGGGTCAGAGCAAGCCACTGCAACTTTCCAACGAACAGTTCACCACTCTGATGAACCATCACTGGCCGGGCAATGTAAGGGAACTGCAAAACGTCGTGGAACGCATGACCGCTTTGCCGAATATTCCAGTGACTGAACTTTTTGATGATCCGCTGGGCCGCCAATCCACCGCGCATCAAACCCTGGACAATCCCGATCCGGCCGCATTTTCAGGTTACCGTCATTACATGCAAAATTGTGAAGACCGGATCGTTCAATGGGCCCTGCGGCAGTCTGATGGCAACATCAGCACAGCGGCCCGGTTGCTGGATCTGCCGCGCAGCACGTTGCGCAGTAAACTGGAGAAAAGGTGATGTGAGCCGCCGGCGACCTCTCGTGACCAAAGTGGCGACATTTCGCCACTTGGCACCGGTGGGAGACGGCAGAGGGTTTGGGGTATATCAGGAAATCAAATGTAAAATATTGCCAACAAAGAATTAACACAATCTTGACTGGATAACTGAAAATATTCGAACTTGGTACGTGGGTTGCAGTCGTTCCTTCGCTTAGAGCAGCAGGATCTGGAGAATTCGGACCCTTTGCCATGAAATGAAAGGCCTGAGATGATCGCCTCGCGGAGTCAATTGTTCATCATCATTGCAGCTTTATTTGTCTGCACTGTCGCCTTGCCGGTTTGGGCCGGCGACCTGCACCTGGAACACAACCAGGACAGGGATGGTCGGTGCATTTCAGGCCACGGATCCACTGTTCTGACCCACGGCGAATTGGAATTATCGGCTCTGGTTCTCACCGACAGTGGCACAGGCATTGGCGGAGTGGAAATCAACTTTGTTCAGGTCGCCCCTCGGGAGCGAGCCCTTGGCACGGCCATCACTGACGACAGCGGTCTGGCCCTGTTTTTATTTTCGGCCGGCAAAAAAGATAAACCCGCAACAATCGTAGCCAACATCGCCGGTAGCGATGACCACGAAGGCCGGATTGTTTACCAAATTCCGGTGCGGGAAAAAACCTGGGTGATGTTCATGATCTTCGGCCTGCTCGGCGGCCTCGGACTGTTCCTCTTCGGTATGGAGATGATGAGTTCCTCCATGCAGCGCTCTGCCGGTGGCAAGATGCGCTCCATCCTTGGCGCCCTGACCGCCAACCGCTTTATCGGTGTGGCCGTGGGTGCTTTTGTGACCATGGTTATCCAAAGCTCCAGCGCCACCACCGTCATGCTGGTCAGCTTTGTTCAGGCCCAGTTGATGACCTTCGGTCAAACCCTCGGTGTGATTCTGGGCGCGGACATCGGCACAACCATCACCGCCCAGTTGATCGCCTTTAAACTCACCGATTACGCCCTGCTGATGATCGCCATTGGCTTTGGGCTGAAATTCCTGGCCAAAAAAGACAAATTGCGCAATATCGGAGATGTCCTGCTCGGATTTGGTCTCCTCTTCTATGGTATGCATGTGATGAGCAAGGCCATGTACCCCCTGCGCACCTACACTCCGTTCCTCAATATGCTCACGGAATTGGAAAACCCCATCCTGGGTATCCTGGTGGGTGCGGCTTTCACCGCTTTAATCCAAAGCTCCAGCGCTTTCACCGGTATCATCATCGTTTTGGCCCAGCAGGGTTTCCTCACCCTGGATGCCGGTATCCCACTGATCTTCGGCGCCAACATTGGTACCTGCATCACCGCCGCGCTGGCCAGCATCAACGCTGACCGGGAAGCCAAACGGGTGGCATTGGCTCACACCATGTTCAAGGTCATCGGCGTGGCTGTGGCCATCGCCTTTATTCCCCTGCTGGCCAAATTGATCCAGAACATCTCACCCGGTGGCGTCATTGACACTACTGACCAGGCGGCCCTGGCTCAATACATTCCCCGGCAAATCGCCAACGCCCACACGGTTTTTAATGTGAGCCTGACTCTGCTCTTTCTGCCCTTCACAAATTTGTTTGGCAAATTAATAATGCGAATGCTGCCTGATCAACCAGAGGAAGAAGCCGTGCGCTATGATGCCCGTTTCCTGGAACCATCCCTGCTCAAAACACCGGCCCTGGCTTTGAATCTGGCCAAGGTGGAAATCATTAAAATGGGCGAGTTGGTCAAGGATATGGCCGTCAAAAGCATCGATCCGTTCTTTTCGGGAGATCTTTCGGAACTGGATGAACTTCACAACATGGAAGAGCGGGTTGACGCTCTGGATGAACAGATTTCAGCCTACCTCATCGACATCGGTAAAAAAGCCCTCAACCAGGAACAGGCCGACGAAGTGTATCTCATGCTGCACGTGACAAAGCAGTACGAGCAGATTGCCGATATCATCGACAAGGAATTGCGCCCTCTGGCTCAAAGCAAGACAGCCAAAGCCACCTCCTTCTCCGAAGAAGGCGCCACCGAGGTCAAAGAATATCATCTCAAGATGATCAAACAAATTGCCCGCAGCATCGACACCTTCACCGACAGCAGCCTTGAAAAAGCCATCAAGATGACCAAGAAGCAGGCCAAATATGTGGCCCTTGAGGGTGACTTGAGGCAGCATCACTTCCAGCGGTTGCAGTCGAATGTCCGGGAATCGGTGTCCACCAGCGGCATCCATCTGGATTTGATGGATTGCATGCGCAAGATGAACAGTTATTCCGCCAACATCGCCCGCGCCCTGGTGCAGCGGTACGGAGAAAAAAGTGACCCTAAAGATTCCGGAAAGAAATCATGATTAGAAAATTTATGATGATTCACCTGTTGGTCATGGTCATGCTGGCTGGTCTGCCGACTGGTGCCCTGGCTGAGTATCCGGACAAACCCATTGTCATCATTGTGCACGCCAAGCCTGGTGGCGCCATTGATCTGACAGCCCGAATGATTGCCAAGGTTGCCCGGAATTACACCAAAACACCCATCGTGATTGAGAATAGGTTTGGTGGTTCCGGTGCCGTGGCCATGCGGGCGGTGCTGGGCAAAGACCCCGATGGTTACCACCTTTTGGCCTTCCCTGCCACGTTCATTTCCACGGTGAAAGTCACCCGCAGCAAAATCACCATGGATGACTACCGCTTTCTGGCCTGCATGGTGGAAGCGCCCGAAGCACTGATCACCAACCGGCACAGCGATGTGGTCACCGTTGAGGATATTGTGCGAGATGCCAAAGCCAAGAACGGGCGGCAGATTTGGGTGGGCCCCGGAGTGGGCAGCCTGGATCACCTCATGGCCGTCAAAACCTGGGCCAAACTGGGCATCACGGCAACCTGGCTGCCCTACGATGGCGGCGGGGAAGCCGTTGCCGCCCTCATGGGTGGTCATGGTACGGTGTATGTGGGAAACCCCGAAGATGTGCGCGGCCGGCCTGACCTGCACATTGCCGCGGTCTCAGCCAAGGAAAGGCTGATGCGTTTTCCCGACTCTCCCACCCTGCTGGAGTCGGGATGCGACTTGCCCAATGAAATCATGTGGCGCGGTTTTGCCGTGCACAAAAACACCCCCGATGAGATCAGCAACTGGTTGACCGACTTGCTGCACAAAGTCTCCACCGATGCGGAATGGGTAGAATTTGTAACCTTCAATTCGGCAAAAAACGTATTCTATGAAAGAGACGAATTCACTGCCCTGGTCAACCGTGACAGCCAGGAATCTATCAAGTATCTGAAGATGGCCAACATCATTGCCGGAGAACCGGACCAGCAGGCCAAGCAAAAGAGAATGCTGGGCTGGATATTGGTGCCCCTGGTCTTTGCGGGTTTGTTTCTGGTGATCAAATTTGGTCGCAAAAACCTCACCGGCCAAACCAGCATTGCCGCCTTCACCCTGGCCCTGGCCCTGCTCTTTCTCTTTTATGCCTTCAGCTTTCCGCCACCGGGCAATGACCAGAAAGTGGGCGCGGCTTCGATTCCCATCATCTGGGCCCTGGTTCTGATCACTTTTTCCCTGATGCAGATCATCAGCGGCATCAAAAATCCGGAATCTAATTTCCGGGGCAAGATCCGTCTGGTCCTGGTGATCATCGTCCTGATGACCCTCTTTGTAGCTCTGATGCCCACGGCGGGCTTCTTCCCCTCCATGTTGATTCTGCTCATTGGTGGCGTGTACGCCATGGGCTACCGCCGGCACATTACCGTGGGCCTTCTCTCCGCCGGCATGCTCACGTTCTGTTATTTCGTCTTCATCAAAACTCTCGGCTTACCGCTGCCCATGGGCAACTTTTTCGGATAGGAACGGGTAAACAGGAATGGAAATCTTACAAAATCTGGCTGAGGGTTTTGCGGCACTGGTTGGCTCCGGTATCGCTGGTGTGTCCTGGTGGGAACCCACATTGGTCATCGCCGGCGGTATCGTCATTGGCATTTTCGTGGGTGTGATGCCCGGTCTTTCTGCATCCACCGGTGTGGCCCTCATGGTGCCGTTCACCTATGGCATGCATCCGCTTATCGCGTTGATTCTTTTGACGGCCGTTTATACCGCCAGTGCTTACGGCGGATGCATCACGGCCATTGCCATCAACACACCCGGAACACCTGCTGCGGTGGCCTTGTCTTTCGACGGTTACGCCCTGACCAAAAAAGGCGAGCCTGGCCGGGCCCTGGGTTCGGCTGTGATTGCCAACTGCACCGGCGGTATTATCGGCACCTTCATTCTGGTTTTGTTCTCCGTCCCACTGGCCAAAGCCGCCCTGGCCTTTGGTCCACCTGAATATTTTGCCCTGGCTATTTTCGGGCTGACCATTGTGGTCTCCATGGAACAAAAAAACATGCTCAAAGGCGCCGTCAGCACAGTGCTGGGTTTGCTGCTGATGACCATCGGTCTGGACCCCATCTCCGGTTATATGCGCTTCACTTTCGGCATACCCGAGCTCACCGATGGCGTCGCCTTTATCCCTGCCCTGATTGGTCTTTTTGCCGTGGGTGAAGTGCTGCTCAATATTGAAAAATATGAGCCGGTGCAAGCGGGACTGCAGGCATTTTCCAGTAAAATGCCCTCGCGCAAGGAATTACTGGGACTCAAACGGGCCATCGCTCAGTCATCCGTTCTTGGCACCGTCATCGGTGTGGTTCCGGGAGCCGGCGCCACCATCGCCGCATTCATTGCCTACAATGAATCCCGTCGCACCAGCAAAAAACCAGAAGAGTTCGGTCACGGCAGTCTTGAAGGAGTGGCAGCACCGGCTGCAGCCGCTGGTGGTTCTGTAGGCGGAGCCCTGGTCCCCCTGCTCACTCTCGGCATTCCTGGCAGCGCGGCCACCGCCGTCCTGGTGGGCGCTCTCATGCTGCACGGCGTGACCCCAGGCCCCGAGCTTTTCGTGGGCAAGAACTCTTATCTGGTTTATGGTCTGTTTGCCAGTCTGGTGGTGGGCAACGCCATTCTTCTGGTGCTCGGTATCCTGGGCAACCGCCTCTGGGTGAAGATCATTGCCGCGCCCAAAGCCCTTCTCTTCCCGGTCATCCTGGTTATTGCCTTCATCGGCAGCTACGGCGTGGCCAACTCCATGTTCGACGTGGTCATTTGCCTGGTCTTCGGAATTCTCGGCTGGATTCTTCGCCGGTACGGATTCCCCACAGCCCCGTTGGTGCTGGCGTTGATTCTGGGTTATATGGCCGAGAGCAATTTCCGGCGCGCGCTGATCATGGGCGATGCGAGCATCTTTTTGACCCGGCCCGTCAGCGCAGTCATGTTGGTGTTGGCTGTGCTTTCATTCTCCATGCCTTTCCTCAGGGCGAGAAAACAAAAACGCAAGGATGACTGATATCGAGTGAACCAATCTTCACCTCGTTCATGCGCCATGAGAATACTTCCAT
>JAOZJV010000895.1 GCA_029935695.1 Candidatus Krumholzibacteriia bacterium
CACTGACAGCGGCACCGGAGCGATGAGCTCGGAGCAGTGGGCCGCCATCATGCGAGGCGACGAATCCTACGCCGGCGCGCGGAGCTACTTCCGCTTCGAGAAGCGCCTCAACGAGATGACCGGGTTCGAGCACATCATCCCCACCAAGAGCGACAACCCGGATGAAAACGACAGTCTGCACTACGCCCTGCAGGCCCGACTCATGGGCGACTGGCGAATGAATGAAAACCTCGGAATCATCGGCGCCGTCGGCACGAGTACCATCTTTGATGAATACAGCACCCACGCCACCAGCAAAACCGACGCCCTGTTTACGGGCGGGATCGTGTTGTACTGATGAAGAAATCGATATGGGTTATTTGCGCATGTACCATTGTTGTTTTGGCCGGATCCTGGCCTGGATTTGCTTTGGCCGACGAAAGCTCTGCCCTGATGCGAGCCAACGACAATACCTGGGCCGCTTCGGCCCAGGCCGACTCGCCGGACCCCGCCCAACAATCCGACCAGACGATCAACTGGCACCAGGGATCAGCCCTGACCGATACTTCCATTGTTAAAAAGAATTTCTGGCGTGCCGCCATCGAAGTCACTGGCCTGAATGCCCTGATCTGGTCTTTTGATCGCTACATCCGTGAGGGCGGCACTAACCCCGGCTTCCGCATCGGCTTCAACTCGTGGGCTGAAAATCTGAAAAACGGTTTCGAGTGGGACGACAATAGCTTCTCGACCAACCAGTTCTCCCACCCCTACCACGGCAACCTGTATTTTAACGCCGCCCGTAGCAATGGTTATGACTTCTGGGAGTCAGCCCCCTTCGTGTTTGCCGGTAGCCTGCAGTGGGAATTTTTCGGCGAAGTGCACCATGCTTCGATGAACGACTGGATTGCCACCAGTGTTGGTGGTGTCGCCATCGGTGAGGTGTTGCACCGTCTCTCAATGACGATTCGGGACAACACAGCCCGCGGCAGCAGTCGTAACTGGAAAGAGTTCGGTGGCTTCATAGTCAACCCCATGGGTGGCCTGAACCGCATGATCGACGGCGACTGGAGCCGCGTCCACGCCAACCCGGTAGACCAGTATCCCAACCGGTACCGCTCCAAGGTGGATATGGGGTTCCGCAAGACAGCCGATGATCATCTTTGGGCCAGCAACGACACCACCGGTGCATACATGGAGTTCAACTTCGACTACGGCGACCCCTTTTACGGTGACATGGAGTCACCTTTTGACCACTTCGATTTTGGCCTGCAACTGAACTTCAAGGACTCAAAAATGATCGGACGGGCCGAGTTGAACGGCCTGTTGGCCGGCACTTTCCTGGAGGAATCGCCCCGGACCAGCCACATCATCGGTGGA
>JAOZJV010000358.1 GCA_029935695.1 Candidatus Krumholzibacteriia bacterium
ACTGAGGTCGAGGATGAGCCGGTGGCTGAAGTGCCTATTCCAGAAACCGATGAACCGGTTGCTGAGGAACTTCCCCACGATCCATCGTCCTTTGGTGAGGTTGATTTTGGTGCAGCACCTGAGGCCGAAGAATCATTTGGCCTGCCTCCACGTGCAGTGGAAGAGGAATCGGCAGCCCCTGACGAGCCTGCAATAGATCCAGTGGAAGACCCAAAATCCAAAACGGAGGAACCTGACGACAGCGGTTGTTTCAATTTGGATATGGGTGAGGATTCCAGTTTTGACGATTTGATTGCTCAGGCCTCGGAAGGTTTGCCGGAAGGCGAATCTGCAATTGAAGAATTTCCCGAAGTAGACCAGGCTGCTCCTGAAGTCGGAGAATTGCAGGATGATGACGGACCAAAGGTGAACCTTCTGGACGAATTGCTGGCGGATGATCCGGGTGAATCCTGGAATTCTCCCGAAGGGGAACTTGAAACCATCAGTGATGAAATTGGTGCCCAAATGGGCGGCGAGGCACAATCTGACGACCCTGACAGTCTGTATGAAATGGGCATGGTTTATTTGGAGATGGGACTGCATGACCAGGCAGCTGAGAGTTTCCAGAAAGCATCCTGCCATGGGGAATTTGCCGTCCGGGCCTATGAAATGTGGGGTATCACCCTGCAGCGGGCCAACAGAGTGGACGAAGCCATCGCCGTGCTGACCGATGGCCTTGATGTTCCCGACGAAGGCAGCCGCGAATATCTGGGTATTCTCTACCACATCGCACGGGCTCATGAGCAGGGTGAAAACAACGAAGAAGCGCTTCGGTTGTTCGAAATGATCAAACAACAGGACCCCGGATTTCTGGATGTACACCGCCGGCTGTCCAAACTGATCAACCAGTCCTGAGCCGCTTCAAAATATTCCCGCTGAATTTCAATAAAGCGAAACCTTGCCCCGCTCCGCGTGTTCAATTAAAGTGCGGGCATGGATATTCCCGAAACAGGAAAATTACAAAACAAATCAGTGCGGAAACCCGTGCTGCTGGGTCTTTTTGCAGGCACGGCCGTAGGGGCGGGTTACCTCTTATCCAGTGTTCCCAACGTGGAATTGATGTCCCTGATCATTGCTCTTTCCGGAGCAGTCCTGGGCCCGGTGGCCGGTCCTGTTTGTGGAGTCCTGGCCGGTGGAATTTTCTCTCTGGGAAATCCGTTTGGTCCGCCGCCGCCTGTGCTGCTGCTGGCTCAGATCCTGGGACACGGTTTCATGGGGCTGATGGGCTGGGTGGGTGCCGGTCAGATTTTACGGCTCACCACCGGCAACGGCTCTTTGAAGGGAATGTTGAGGGCTGGGGTTGTGGCTGTGGTCGGAACCCTGTTTTACGAGATCCTGACAAATCTGGCCATTGTGGTCATGTTTGAAGAAGCTTCATTAAAGGTGATTTTGATCGGCGCCATTCCTTACAGCCTGATTCATATGGGAGTCAACACAGTCCTCTTTGTTTTGTTTTTTCCCGTTCTGGTGCGCCGCCTCGGGCATGCCGCCGAGGCTCCTTTGGTGGGGCGCAGCGCCATGATCATGTTGGTGCTAACTTTCGGTTCATTGTGCATGCTGCCCGGGACATCCGCAGCCGAAACTGCCAGCGCAGACAGCACTGCCATGGCTCCAGCCGACAGTCTTGACTCCATTCACCTTGAAGAGACTGCTGCCCTCGGTCCCAACGGTTGGAAGCGTCCTCTGTGGGATCCTTTTTCCAGCAGCATGACCAGTTGGCTGGACAAGCGCACCAACTGGATTCCTGTGGTTGATGGTGGTCTCGGAGCCATGACCATGGTCCTTGGTGAAGCCAATACTTCATACGCGCCCACCATATTGCGCGATGGCATTCCTTTGGGAACCGGGCACCGCATGACCGATGACCCGCAGTTGGTGTCCAACCAGGGGCTGGTGTTTGTCCAACAGAAAATGGGCAGGGACTGGGCCGGGGGCACCGATGGCATGCTGAATCTGGGCACCGATGAAAAAGATATGACCAAAGCCGTTTCTTTCTACCGCGGTGTCAAGGGGCCCCACGAAACCTACATGCGCGGGATCAGTCTTCTGACTCCCAAAACTGCCTGGCGTCTGGGTTTCGAGTTTGATGAGTCCATTGATCACGAAGGCTACAACTACACTGAGTCGCCCGATGATATCTTCCGTCAAGACAATGAATTCAGAGGGCACTCGAGTATTCGCCGCAGCCGGACCCGCCTGATCCGTCATCTGGACGAAGACAACATCCTCAGCCTTGAGTACAGCACCGGGCGCAAAACCAAGGATGATTTGCCCACCATTGGCGCCGAGCACCAGGAAATCTGGACCGATGGTGCCGCCGCCACAGCGCACAGTCGCCGTGGAGCCTGGGTCTTCCGATCTTCGCTGTTTTGGAACAGCCGCACTGCCGAGTGGGGAGATCGGCCCCTGGGAACAGCCCCCGCATACAATATGCGCAAACTGGAGACCGGTCGCGAAGGTTTGGTGATGGACCTGATCCATGCTCCCCGAGACACCAACACCGAAATCCCCGAATTCCAGACCGATGCCGGTTTGCGGAATGAAGACTTCCAGGGCCCGGGCACGGGGTTCCGCCTGCTGGTCAAACACTGGGATGTTCATGATGATGGTGTCGACTGGTATGCCCAGCCCGCATCTGCATCCAGCGGCGATGGAACCGAAGCCCGCCTGGCTGCTCGCACAGGTATTGGGGTGGGTTCGGCGCGGTTAAATTTTGGAGTTTTTGGAGATTATCAAGACCATGCAGGGGTTCGTCCTGGTGGTTTTGTGGCTTTGCAGCAGGCTCAGCATGATGCCTGGTGGAAGCTGGTGCTGGAAGCCGGCGGTCGCGCTCCCCGCAGTGATGAATTGTTGACACCATTGCTGCATGTTGTCGCCTCAGGGGATCTCCAGCTGTTGCCCAATCCTGACTTGGAACACGAGAAAACACTACGGGCCAACGTGTTACTTAACTACAGCCTGCTGGGTCTCGATTTTGCTTTTGATGCCAGTGCCAGGCGTCTGCGCGAAGGAATCACCTGGGAGGCCAACAGTGGGACCCCCAGGATTGGTCACTGGCAAAACAAATTGGATATGAACAGCACTCGTCTGACTGCTTCCATTGCCCGGCAGGGGCGCTTCCTGGGTTGGGGCCGGGCGCGCCTGGAGGGCACATGGCAAAGTTTCGACGAGTTGAATGTTCAGGCAGCCTTTCTGCCACCGGGCAAATACCTGCGCATGGAGTTGATGTGGGAGCAGCACTTCTTTCAGGAGGACGGAATCCTTCAACTGGCTCTGCTGACAACTTACCGGGGAGTAATGCACGACCCCTGGGATGTGAGCCGGGAAGTGGAGCTTCCAGCGGCCACTCAGAGCGATCTGCTGGTGGGAGTCCGCCTGGTGGGCACCAACATCTCCATGAACTTCCGCAATGTGATGGACCAGCGGGTGCGTCTCAGCTCGGCGGCCCTCAGTCCGGGGCGGGAGATGGACCTGCGCCTGCACTGGGTCTTTCTCTACTAACTCCTGACACACCTTCCGCCAAACATCGTTTTGTTTTACCCCGCAGGCAGGCTCTGGGCCTGGTTCTGGCATTTTTGTTCATTATTGGCGGCCGTTCCATACGCACGCATATGCTGCTTGATGACCATGGCCTGTGGCGCGATGGCATGTGGTTGGATGCATTGGTCCTGCCAGGTCAGGCCAGTGCAGCAGATGGCAGAACCAACAATGCAAAGCCAAAACTCACCACACCGCTTCCCATTAACACCTGCAGCACTGACAGCCTGAAACTCCTTCCTGGAGTGGGCGAAGTTATGGCTGGGCGCATCGAAGAAGCCCGCCAGCAGGGCCAGGTGTTCACATGTGCCAGTGATTTAATGAAAATCAAGGGCATCGGCACCAAACTATCTGCCCGGCTTGACACCTTGGTTATTTACCAATTGGAGCCAAATGCGGCCCAAGTGAATCCTGATTCCTTGAAAATCCTCGATTCCCCCTGATTTATCATTAAGTCAGCTCTCCTTTGGACGAAAAAACGGATGGACAGGAGAATTCGTTTTGCCGATCAGGCGCCAGCTTGAGCCACGCGCGAAGGACGGGTAGGGAATCGACACCATGAATGCATCGGGCACAACAAAAGTTAAAGACAAGGTAGCCAATCAGCTGCTGAGTTCCGGGGTCATCAATGAGGAAGCTCTGACCACCGCCCTGGAAATTCAGAAGAAAGATGGGGGCACCCTCGGACAGGCTCTGGTCAGGACCGGAGCCGTGGACGAACTTACCTACACCCAGCATCTGGGGCAGGTTTTCAGTCTGCCGGTGGTGAATCTGGATGAAGTTGAGATTGAAATGGAATGCATCGATCGCATTCCTGACGATGTCGCACGAAAATTCCAGGTTCTGCCCATCAGCCGTTCCGGCCGTGTGCTGACCATTGCCATGGCTAACCCAAGCAACATTTTTGCAATCGACGACATTAAATTCATCACGGGACTGGAAG
>JAOZJV010000359.1 GCA_029935695.1 Candidatus Krumholzibacteriia bacterium
TGAGGTTCAGAGCTCATCGGTGATGAACCTGCCAGACCTACATCCGGCGACCTAGAAACAAATTTGTGCCCTTATGCCGTCCCATTCAATACGCCGGGCTGAACGCCGAGACGTTCGCCAGTTGGCTCTCGGGCTCGGGGAAGGAGCAGGACATCTGTGCCGTTCCATGTTCAATTTTTCTAGGAGCGGAGCGATCATCTAATCAAACGCGACGGGTTGCCAGGCCTTGTCCATGCATCTCGTTTGCGCGTGGTTTTCCCACATAATTTTCGAGACGCAAATCGGTTCTTCCTTTCTGGCTCCAGTTAGACTTCTTGCTTGATCGCTCCCTCCAAGTCACACCTTCAAGAACTTTTCCTAATCAAAAGCCTGGTCCCGTTTAAGGATGTAATACACAGCCCGTCCCAGCTTATGAGCCAGGATCGACAGAGCTTTTCCTTTGCCATGTTTTTTAACCAAGCGTTTTTTGAACTTCATTCCTTCGGGATTACTTTTTAAAAACAATACAGCCGCTTCAGAAAAGGCCCATTTTAAATGTGCGTTGCCGATCTTACTTCCACCGGTTCCACTTCGTTTGCCGGCAGATTCCCTGGAGCATTTTACCAGCCGAGCATACGATGCAAAATCCTGCACGCGCGGGAACCGATTGATGTCTTCGATCTCATACAAAATCACCAGCGATAATATCGGCCCGATTCCTGGTATGCTGCGAAGTCGATACAGGGCCTGTGGGTCATGACTCTTGGCGTTTTTCGTGATATACAGCTCCAGCTTGCTTCTTTGTTTTTCCAGCTGGCCGATCAACTCAAGATCGGCTTCCATGCTCATGCGCACGTCTGGATCGGTGAACTGTTCCAAAACGCCCACTCGGTTTTGCTTGTAGGAAATGTTCGCTGCAAATGGCTCCATGTTGTATTGGCTGTTGGTGTTTTGGATGTGAGAAAGTAGGTCGGCCCGCTTCCTTGTCAGGTGGTTCCGCCTTCGCAGCAGATCTCGCGTGGCTCTCATTTTTGCTGGGTAAACATAAGCCAATGGGAAAGTGCCGCCGCCCATCAGGGCAGCAATTTTGCGCGAATCAATCCGGTCGTTCTTTGCTTTACCACCATGGATGGCTTTCATGTATAATGCATGTCCGAGTATGAAGGCGATTTTGTGTTTGGCACAGAGGTCAGCCAGCCAGTACCAGGTGAAGATGCATTCGACACCGATAACGATGTCTTCCTGAAATGGTTCAATGGCTTTCAGCAACGGTTCTGGCTTGGCTTCCATGTTTCGGTGCAGAACAACTTCTCCTTCTAGGTTTTGGATACAGAGGTACATTGATCTTGCGTGCAAATCGATGCCGCAATATTACCGGTGACGGTCAGTGAAGAAATTCATTGGGTCTCCTCCTTTTTAGGGACGGTTGGCACCACCCAGCGTACCATAGATGGCTACGTCGTGGAGGAGGCCTCAATGAGTATCAAATAGTTGAACCTGACAATTGCGTCTGTCACGGTTTGTGCGCGGCGCACAAACCGCGCCAGTCACACTTGCAGGTTAACAAAATGTCTAGGCAGGCAGAGTAAACTTTATAGGTTCTGTGGTATCAGTTCCACGATTCACACCATCTTGCTGGCGAAGCTGGCTGAACTTCGTCCAAGTTCCAAATTAATACCTTTACGATGTGTGGTTCGTTGGATGTTGAAAGACAGTTACACCAGTCATTTTTGAAGCGGTACCGT
This sequence comes from Candidatus Krumholzibacteriia bacterium, assembly GCA_029935695.1. Classification (GTDB taxonomy): domain Bacteria; phylum Krumholzibacteriota; class Krumholzibacteriia; order LZORAL124-64-63; family LZORAL124-64-63; genus LZORAL124-64-63. Next base: position 1,725 of record JAOZJV010000359.1, read on the forward strand.
TAGTTATGGTTGGGTGAAGGGAAGTGCATTTTGTGAAGCTCGCTTTTTTCTCGGTAAGTCAAAAAATGTAAGAAAGGTATTAACTTGTTCGTTGACATACCAAACAAACCATAGTACAATTAAGATATGTGGGAAATCTATGAACACCGTCGCCTTTCAAAGACATTTTCTAAACTGCCAAACGCAGTTTTAAAACGCTATGAAAAATGGAAGGACATTGTTCGAGTTTCAGGCCCACAAGGTTTGCGGGCAATCAAGGGTTTTCATGACGAAGCTCTTCAGGGAAAATGGGTTGGTCATCGGTCTTCGAGGCTTGGCACAAAGTATAGAGTTATTTACCAAGTTGAGGCCCAAGAAATCGTTGTGTATGTAATGGACTTGACAGCCCATGATTACCGGAGGAATTAACATGGCTCGCAAAGGTTTTCAAAAAGCGAAAAAAAATATCGATGTTTCGGTTGGTGAATCTGTAAAAATTATTCGGGAACTACAGGAGTTGAGTCAAAACCAACTAGCTGAACTTTCCGGAATTCCACAGTCTACAATTTCAGCTATTGAAAACAATCGAGTTAGCCTGGGTGTGGAGCGAGCAAAAACACTTGCCCGTGCTCTAAAATGCCATCCTGCCGTTTTGGTTTTTCCTAGTTGGAACATTGACCTTGAATTTGTATCAAGTAATCACAGCCTAACAACAAGTTGAACCTGACAATTGCGTCTGTCACGCCTTGTGCGATGCGCACAAGCCGCGCCAGCCACACTTGCAGGTTAACAAAACGTTGATATGACTTCCCCAGTCAAGTCAGAATAAAACCATTGTTTTTTCCTTCATTTTTCTTGGTCTTTCTGATTTTTTGGAGAAAGCGAGACCAGCAAATCACGACGATTGATCCTGCTGATATCCGCGGGTTGGTTACCGCATTGCATAGGTCCGTCCGGTGCCTGCCTCTATCTAGAATCGAGCATTTGTTTCAGGCTCTTAACGTTTCCGAGGGTTGCACCTACATCGGGGTCTCGCTTTCTCAAACTATGAGTCTTTCGTGGCTTACTTAGATGGCTACGTCGTGGAGGAGGCCTCAATGAGTATCAAAAAGTTGAACCTGACGCTCCAATCTGTCACAGACCTGGCTTACGCCAGCACTGTGCCAGCTTGGCCCGCAGGTTAACAAAACGTTGATTTACTTTTTTACCGACAAAAGAACATTCTGCCAACCACTAAGATCACGGCCTTGACATTATGCGCCTGCAGCACTAAGATAAGATCACAACACTAATCTTGAGGTGGCAAGCATGCGTAAAATACCAAATGACAAGATTTTAGAGAGGATTCAAAGAGAAAACCCCTGGTGGGAAAGCACAGGGGGGGTTCCTGAATTATATCGAACATGGAAGCCAAGGCCATATATAGACCAGTTTTTGCCATTAGTTGAACAAAATGAAATAAGGCGAGCGGTTGTTTTGATGGGCCCAAGGAGGGTTGGAAAAACGGTTTTGATTCATCATGCAATTGATCGTCTTTTGTCAAAAGGGGTTGGGCCAAAACAAATTTTTTATGTTTCTGTTGACCACCCCCTTTACAATGGTTTAGGGCTGGAAGATTTCGTTGATTTCTTCGAGAAAATAGAGAACACCGCTCCAAAAGAATCTGAGGTTTTTGTATTTTTTGACGAAATTCAATATCTTAGAGAGTGGGAAATTCATCTAAAAACGCTTGTTGATACTTATCCGAAAATGAACATTACTGTATCCGGTTCGGCGGCGGCAGCCCTAAGATTAAAGAGCGTTGAGTCTGGAGCTGGGAGGTTTACTGATTTTGTATTACCGCCATTGACGTTTTATGAGTATTTGGTGTTGCTGGGATTGGACAAAATATTTTATTTGCCTAAGGATTTTCCGCGTTTTTTCAGAGCGGAAGAGACTACTCAACTGAATAAGCATTTTGTACATTATTTAAACTTTGGAGGATATCCTGAAGTTGTCCTATCAGAGACAATTCAACAGGATCCTGGGCGGTTCATTAAGTCCGATATAATCGACAAGGTACTTTTGAGAGATCTTCCTAGCCTTTATGGAATTCAAGATATTCAAGAATTGAATTCCTTATTTACAACCTTAGCGTATAACACAGCTAACGAGGTATCCCTTGAGCAATTGTCAAAGGGGTCAGGGGTGGCCAAAAATACGATTAAAAAATATATGGAATATTTAGAAGCAGCGTTTTTGATACGTGTTGTACACCGAATAGATAAGTCTGCTAAAAGATTTAAGAGAGCCAATTTTTTTAAAGTGTACTTAACAAATCCATCAATTCGGGCAGCGCTTTTTTCTCCAATCGATGAGGATGATCCGTCCTTTGGTTCGTTGGTTGAGACGGCAATATTCTCTCAATGGTTCCATTCTGATGTTAAACGTTATTATGCCAGGTGGAATAAGGGGGAGGTTGACATTGTGGATATTTCAGCTGACCAGAAACCTCAATGGGCTGTTGAGGTTAAGTGGTCAGATAGAGTTGTAAATCATCCAGAAGAATTCTCGGGGCTAGTTGGCTTTTGCAAAAAACATTCATTGGATGATGTGCTTGTGACCACAAAAACCATTCGGGCAACTGGGGTAATAGATGGAATCCCTATTGAGTTTGTACCAGCAAGTGAATACTGTCTTACACTGGGGCGAAATATAGTAAATATCAAGACAATGGGCTTGGCGATAAATGACAAAGTGGTGGGCCAAGGGGAAGAAATCTAACACTTATGAGGACTCCTCTTGTCAATAGGATATTCCTGCCCACTGCCGGCA
>JAOZJV010000360.1 GCA_029935695.1 Candidatus Krumholzibacteriia bacterium
AACCTGGTAGGTAATGCCGTCAAATTCTCGTCAGCTGGAAATGTTGAAATCAGAATAAACCGGTTGGCAGGATCCAGTGACCAGGCCTCGCTTCGTTTCGAGATTATAGATCAGGGAATTGGCATTCCTGCAGACCAGCGGGATAAGATTTTCTCCCAATTCACTCAGGTGGACGACTCCTATACCAGGTCATTCGGGGGTACTGGGTTGGGCCTGGCCATTTGCAAATTACTGGTTGAACTCATGGGCGGAACCATTGGTGTGGAAAGTATCATGGGCGAAGGATCCAATTTCTGGTTCGAGATTGATTTGCCTATAGTGGCAACCACGGCGGTTGATGAAGTCATGCCTGAGAAAGATGTTTTGCCATCTGATCATCCTGTTCCAAACACAGGCAGTCAGGAAGGAAATCTCTTCTGCGACATTAGTATTCTGGTTGCCGAGGACAACAAGTTCAACCAAATTGTCACAACGAAAATCTTAACTAAACTTGGTTGCCGGGTAGATCTTGCTGAAAACGGAAAAGAGGCCGTTTCCATGTTGCAAGATGCGAACACTCCATACGATCTTGTCTTCATGGATTGCCACATGCCGGTGATGGATGGGTACGAAGCGACCAAAATTATCCGCAGTCTGCCAGAGCCCCTTGCCAGCACCACCATTGTTGCCCTGACAGCCTCGGCCATGCCCGAAGATCGAGATAAGGCCCTTGCCAACAAGATGGATGATTACCTCAGCAAGCCGGTCTATCTGGCGACTATCGAGAAAACCCTGAACAAGTGGGTGAAGGGTCCATCAGAAACTGACAGGGCTCAAGAAAACTTCCCCTGCGCCGGAGCCAGAGTTCTGGTTGTTGAAGATAACTTTTTAAACCAGAAAGTCGCCTGTACACATTTGGAGAAACTAGGTTGCGAAATTCAGGTGGCCAAGGATGGTAAAGAAGGGGTGGAGTTGGTCCAGGCTGCTGCAACTCCCTTTGATCTGGTTTTCATGGATTGCCATATGCCTGTCATGGATGGATATGCTGCCACCCGCGCAATTCGCAACTTGCCAGGTTCAACTGGTCGGGTACCAATTGTTGCTTTGACTGCTGCCAGTACCCAGGCCGATATCGATATGAGTTTTCAGTCCGGAATGAACGATCACATTACCAAGCCGGCCAGGAGAACGTCCCTGCTGGAGGCTCTGGAACGGTGGGCCATAAAAAACGAGGATTTGGTCAATTCCTGACTTTTCCCAAAATTAGTAGACTGGAAACCTTAACTTTGCTGCTGATTCTCTCTGGTTGCGAAAGTGACGAAACCACCCCGGATTTCACTCAACCCTAATTTGTATGAAGAGTATTGGCAATCGATCGATTTTGATTTTTTACTCAATGTGGACGGTGATTTAAAGCCATCGATACATAATCCTCAGCAGGATAGCCCGTCAACAGCCGGGGACGAATTCAAACCTTCTGTAACTGTCAGGTGATTATCTCATTGGCCGAAAATTGTTTTGAACTGCAAAGCGGGCCTGTTGAGGGCCTCTGCTGTCATTTTTGTTTTTTCAATAAAACTGGCCCACATCTGGCAAAGAAAAATCCACAAACCACCTCCCAGAATCCGAGTATTCATGAATCTCTTGTCAAAACCTCTGCCGGTGTTGTTGCTGTGCTGTCTTGTCCTGGCTGTCTTCTGGCTCACGCCCCAGGCCAAAGCCGAACTCATCATCAACGAAATTATGGGCGATCCCAATCAGGATTGGGATGGCGACAATACTTACAACTACCGGGGCGACGAATGGATCGAGGTGAAAAATGACGGGACGGTGGCTGAAGATCTGACCAACTATTGGCTGCGCGACACCTATGGAGATGATCTTCATCTTCAACTTCATGGGATTCTTCATCCTGATGAGATTGCCGTCTTCTACGGTTCGGAAGCCGTGGCCTGGCAACAGCTGCATGGCCAAAGTGTCCTCGGTTTTTCCATCAACAACACCGGCGACACCATGGAGCTGGTGAAGGAGGACCCAAATCAGGGCGGCGTTTTGATTGTGGTGCACACCGTGACCATCCTGGATCACGAGGCTGATGATGACCGATCCAGCGGCTGGGATCCGGAGACAAACCTGTGGTCCTTGAACGATGCTCTGAATCCCTACAGTGGTGGTTTTGAACCCCAGGGAAACAGCTGCCAGCCCACGCCGGGGCAACCCAACGATTGCGTACCGCTGGTGCCGGTGGACCAAACTTCCTGGGACGCGCTGAAATGCCAATACCGATGATTTAACCCCATGAAAGATCAAATGGTAAGGGTTCATCCCTTGCCAGGGGCGAGCCAGGAAAGGAGTCCTGGTTCGTCCTGTTTTTTGCGGGAGCGATGAATCGGGTAAAAGAAGCCTGAACGCATGGAGTACAAGCGTGATACACGGTTTTTCCTTTAAATGTTACTCAACAAACGTTACTGTCAAAAGACGTTTAAAAAACCGGAATGCAAGCCGCCTGTCTGTTTTGACAAGCCGCCTGCGCAGCCGCCTCTGCGGCTCATCGCCTGCTGACCCAGGAGCTGAAATGTTACTCAACGAAACCCAGAAAATGTTCCGCCAGATGGCTCGTGATTTTGCCAACAGCAAAATTGCTCCCATTGCCGCGGAAATTGATCACTCAGCCACCTTTCCCGAAGCCACTGTCAAAGAGATGGGCAGTCTTGGATTTTTGGGGCTGACGACTCCCGAACAGTACGGGGGAGTGGGCGCCGACATCACCAGTTACGCCCTGGTGGTTGAAGAAGTCAGCCGTGTTTGCGGCAGCCATGGCCTGACCCTGGCGGCGCACAACAGTTTAGGCTGCTGGCCCATCGCCAATCTGGGCAATGATGCTCAGAAACAAAAATTCCTGCCCCCGGCCGCAGCAGGGGAATCTCTACTGTCTTTCGGATTGACCGAAGCCGGAGCAGGCAGTGACGCCGGGGGCACTCTGACCACCGCCGTTCGTGACGGTGACGATTGGGTCCTCAACGGCAGCAAAATGTGGATCACCAACAGCCACTACGCTGGCGCCCTCATCATCACGGCCAAGACCGACATGGAGGCCAGGGGCAGCCGGGGCATCAGCGCCTTCATTGTGCCCACCGACACTCCGGGCTTCACCGTGGAGAAAAAAGAAAACAAGCTGGGCATGCGCGCCTCCGACACCGCGCCCCTGACCCTGGAAAATGTGCGGGTTCCCCATGAGTACCTGCTGGGCGAAGAAAATGCCGGCTTCAAGTACTTCATGCAGACCCTCGACGGTGGCCGCATTTCCATCGCCGCCGTGGCTTTGGGCATTGCCGTGGGCGCTTTCGAAGTGGCTCGCGATTACAGCAAGGAACGCTACCAGTTCGGCAAGAGCATCAGCAAATTCCAGGCGATCGAATTCATGATCGCCGACATGGCCACCCAGATCGAAGCTTCACGCCAGCTCACCTACGAGGCCTGCCGCCTCAAGGACGCCGGCGAGCCTTACGGTCAGATGGCTGCCATTGCCAAACTGCACGCCAGTGAAACGGCCATGTTCGTCACCGACAAAGCTATTCAGATTCTGGGCGGATATGGCTTCACCCGGGAATACCCGGTGGAGCGCATGTACCGCGACGCCAAACTTTGCACCATCGGCGAAGGCACCAGCGAAGTCCAGCGCATGGTCATCGGCCGTAATGAATTGAAAGACTGATTTATTCTGCATTGATTTGTTAATTATAACCAGTGAAGGGAGACCCCAGTGAGCAACCGATCCGTTATCTGCGCGGCCGTCCGCACCCCCATCGGTGCCTTCAGCGGAGGCTTGGCTTCCGTGCGCGCACCCCAGCTTGGCGCCCTTGTGGTCAAGGCCATTCTCGAACGATCCGGCATCGATGCCAGTAAAATTGATGAAGTCATCATGGGTAATGTCTGCCAGGCCGGCCTGCAGCAGAACCCCGCCCGCCAGGCTGCCATCTTCGGTGGTGTACCATCGAGTTGCAGCGCCATGACCATCAACAAGGTTTGCGGCAGTGGCCTGAAGGCCGTGGCCCTGGCCGACCAGGCCATCCGCGCCGGTGACAAAGAGTGCGTCATCGCTGGTGGTTTCGAAAACATGAGCCAGATTCCCTACGCCCTGATGAAGGCCCGCGACGGCATGCGCCTCGGCGATGGAAAAGTCACCGACCTGTTGGTCCACGATGGTCTCTGGGATATCTACAACAACTACCACATGGGCATGACAGCCGAGTGGGTTGCCGAAACCTACAACGTCAGTCGTGAAGACCAGGATGCTTACGCCGCCCGCAGTCACCAGCGCGCCCTCGACGCCTGGGAAGCCGGCAAATTCGACAAGGAAGTGGTGCCGGTGGAAGTTCCCCAGCGCCGTGGCGATCCTGTGGTCGTCAGCCGTGATGAAGGTCCCCGGGCTGGAACCACACCTGAGAAAATGGCCAAACTGCGCCCTGCTTTCAAACGCGATGGTGGCACAGTGACCGCTGGCAACGCCTCGTCCATTAACGACGGTG
>JAOZJV010000361.1 GCA_029935695.1 Candidatus Krumholzibacteriia bacterium
TGGCGTATTTTGCGTAAAATTGCTGCTGGTGAGTACACCGGTTTGGGAGATGTCTCGACGTTGGCCGACCCGTCTGTGGTTGAGGCATTGATTGAAGGGCATAAGAAGCTGGTGGGTTAATCAAACTAGGTGGACATTCCCAGTGAGTAGGCTTCTGACCAAGGGCGGATCTCAATATCCTTGAGAGCCGCCCTTTCAGAGCCGCCATAGATCAGCGTTTTCTTCCGAATAGGAATATTGGTTAACTGATTGGTTACGCGATCAAATCCGCGATACATGTTTTGGTTAATGGTCATTCCGGATTTGATTTCAAAAAGCGCCAGGCCTTCAGGAGTTTCTTCCACCAAGTCAACTTCGTTTCCATGCAGATCTCGGAAATGAAATAATCCCCGTGTGACCCCATGATGGATTCGGTATTTTGCCATTTCGGAAACCACCCAGGATTCAAAGACAGCTCCCCGCAATGGGTGCAAATCCAATTGTTTTTGGGTGTGGATTCCAAGCAAACGGCAAACTAATCCAGAATCCCAGAAATGAAGTTTTGCAGATTTCGTCAGGCGTTTGCGAATATTTCCATGCCAGGCCGGTAATCGGAAAACAAGGTAACTGGTTTCAAGAATGGACAGCCAGGCCTTAACCGTAGGTTGGCTGATTCCGCAATCGGACCCGAGGGAAGAGAGATTCAGCAATTGGCCCGTTCTTCCCGCACAGAGAGCGAGGAATTTCTGGAAGCAGGCAAGATCGATCACCCGGCTGACCATACGAACGTCTCGCTCTACATAGGTTGAAATATAACTCTCCAGAAAATCATAAGGGGAAATGTTTTGATCCAGAATGCGGGGATACCCTCCTGTCAGAAGAGTACTGTTCAGTTCATTTGGGTGATTTTCAAAACGGATAATTTCATTATTGGAAAGAGGTAGGAGGTTTAATATGGCCGATCTTCCAGCTAAGGATTGGCTAACCGATTCGAGCAGAAGCAAATTCTGAGATCCAGTCAGAATCCATTGTCCAGGATGGGGGTTTTCATCTACAAGTATTTGAATATATGACAACAAATCCGGGCAGTTCTGGATTTCATCAATGATGACACCACCGGAGAACTGGGCCAGAAATTTTCGGGGATCTTCGGTGGCCAACAACCGAGTTTCCGGTAATTCAAGATTGGTATATGGAAAATTGGGAAAACAGCTACGGCAAAGGGTCGTTTTCCCGCTTTGACGGGGACCAGTCACAGTGACTACCGGCATAGTTTGGGAGAGGTGCAGCAGTCGTTCTTTTAAATCTCTTTTAATCATTAATGCATTATCCAGCAAAGATCCGGAAAATTCAAGATCTAATTTTGAAAGTTCCAAAACGCTTATTTACCCGAAGTTACGCGGCTTTTGGGGCTCCTTGAACATCAAAGAGCCCCAAAATCAACCATCAAGACGCCTTGGCCCTCCTCGAATCCAGGATTTTACCCAGTTTCAATTCCGCCTGGCGGCACTGCAGTACATCTCCCACCACGGCCACTGTGGTAGGCCAGCGCCCGGCACCTTTACCATCGATCACAACCTGCCGATGGCCTTCGGTTTCCACCACCAGCCGGTTGGCTTCTTTCTCGCAACCAAACAAGGGGTGATGCGGCAGCAGGATTTCCAGCCCGACCCTGGCCACGATACCAGCAGAGGTGCGTCTGGCCGTGGCCACCAACTTCAACTCGCCGTCGCTTTCACTGGCCTTTTGCAAACGCTCGGCGGTGATCCCGTCGAGGCCTTCGCAATCAATGCGATCCACGGTCACTTCTTCTTTAAAGGCGCGTGTGGCCAGCAATGAAAGTTTGTAGACACAATCCAACCCACTGACATCCAGGTGAGGGTCGGCTTCGGCCAGACCCAGATCCTGGGCCCTGGCCAGGGCGTCGGGAAACTCAACCCCGCTGTTCACTCTGTCGAGGATGTAGTTGCAGGTTCCGTTGAGGATACCCTGAACCGAAACGACTTCTTCTCTTTGCGTCAATGTTCCCACCAACTCCAGGGCCGGAACACTGCCACCGACACTGGCCGAGGCCAGGAGTCTGTCATGGCCAAAGGATGTTTCAATCAGCAACTCAGGCTCGATGGCCAGCAACTGTTTGTTGGCACTCACAACCCGGCAACCGGCAGCGCGGGCCTGGTGCACCAGGTCGGCTGCTTTTCCGGTGCCACCAATGACCTCGATGACCAACTCCGGATGTGCTTCCAGGAGTGTTTCCACCGAGTCGGTCAGCAAATGCGAAGGCACGTCGTCGGGTCTTGGTTGGGTCAGGTCCCTGACCAGGATTCCTGCAACCCTGAAGTCTGATTTCAGACTTTGCAGCCAGCGGAAAACTCCCAGGCCAACTGTGCCCAAGCCACCCAGAACCACAGTGGTGGGAGCCGGAGCAGGATCGATACTTTCAAAACTGCTTTCCACAGGACCGGCGAATGTTCCCCCGCCGGATCCACAACGGGCGATGCGGAAACTCAGGCCATGCCGCGCGGCAAACTCCACGGCTTTGGGCTGGATAAGAGGTCCGCCAACTCGTAGGCACTCGTCATAACTGGCCGTTGCATAACGGGTTCCGTAGTCCAGGGATCCGTCTTTGCGCACTTGAAGCAAGCCGTCCACGTCCTTCAGCAGTCGGCATTCGGTGGCTCTCAGGCCATGAGCCAGGAAGAGGGCCGTCAGGTCGGATCCACCGCGACCCAACAAAGCCGGCGCTCCGCTTTTAAGCTTCCCGCTGAATCCCGGCACCACAATGACGGGCACAGCCAGCAGTTCCTGTCTCACCCGCACCACATCAAATTCATGGGGCTCAGCATCCAAAATTTCCTCGCTGGTTTTCAGGCCGATTTGGCCTGCATCCAGGATGCGCGCCGGCACGCCGGCCTGGTCCAAAGCCATGCCAAGCGTCGCCGCAGATTCTGCTTCACCGGTTTCCAGAAGCCGCGCCAAACTGGCGGGATCAGGTTCATCAAACAATTGGCGAGCCGAAGCCAACAACTCATCCGTGCGGTTGCCAAAGGCCGAGACCACGGCCACAACCCGGCGGCCCCGTCTGATTTCCCGATAAATTTCCAGCACTGCAGCGGGGATGGCTTCATGGTTTTCCAGCACCGAGCTGCCGAATTTCAAAACTACGATGGGGCTATGCATGGCACACCTCCTTGAAGGCGATGGTGAGAGCCTGCTGCAAATCGGCAACGATTTCCCGGGGATCTTCCAGGCCCACCGAGATGCGGACCAGTCCGTCAACAATGCCCAATTGCAGGCGCCTTTCATCGGGCATTTCCGCGTGGGTCATGGAGGCGTTGTGCGTGACGAGTGTTTCCACCGTTCCCAGACTTTGGGCGGGGGTGCAAATCTTCAAGGCTCCCAGGGCCCGGCTGGCTTCGGGCAGGCCGCCGTGCAGAACAATGGTCACCAATCCGCCACCGGATACTTGCTGCCGGTCGGCCAGATCCCGCTGGGGGAATGAGGGTAGATCAGGATGGATCACTTCTTTCACATGGGGATTGCCTTCCAACTGTCGCGCCACTTCCAATGCGTTGGCTGTTTGCTGATGCAGGCGCAGAGGCAGAGTTTTTAACCCCTGCAAAGTCAGGAAAGCATTGTGGGCAGTTTGGATGGTGCCCACGCATTTGCGGTAAAAAGCAAACTTTTCGCGGATGGCTTCGTCGCGGGTGCATAAAGTTCCGCCGATGGTGGCGTTGTGCCCGTCGATGAATTTTGTAGTGGAGTAAACGGTGATGTCGGCGCCCAAATCCAAGGGGCGCTGCAGCACGGGAGTGAGAAAGGTATTGTCCACCACGGCCAGGGCGCCATGCTCATGAGCGAGCGAGCAATTGGCAGCAATATCGGTCAGTTTCAGCGTCGGATTGGCGGGTGATTCAAGAAGAAGCAACTTGGTGGGCCGCTGCAAAGCCGCTTCGCAGGCGGCCAGATCGGAGGTGTCCACAAAGTCACTGGTGACGCCCAGTTTGCCGAGCACTTCCACCAGAAACCGGTAGGTGCCGCCATACACCACATCGGAACAAACCACGTGATCGCCTTTTTCCAGCAATGCGAGAAAAAGAGTGGTGATGGCTGATGTCCCGCTGCTGAAGCTCACCGCCGGAAGGCAGCCCTCCAGGGCGCCGAGACGAGATTCCAGAGCGGCCACAGTAGGATTTTCCACTCTGCTGTAGGTGAATTCCTGGTCTTCGCCCACAACCTTGCGGCGAAAAATGGTGGTTTGATGGATGGGGGGCAAAATCCCCCCGTGGGTGGGGTCGGCGTCAAGGCCACCGCGGATGCATACTGTATTGTAGTTGGTCGCTGACATTTCTAAACTCCTCGGATCAGGGATTAATGAGCACAAAAAAACCACCGTGGTTCAGGCCAGGTGGTGTGCTTCCCTCAGGATGTTCTTCATGTCAGGTGGATCAGTTCAGGTCAGATCATCCTCGCATGCGAACGCACAGCACCCGGCCATGGCATAGCCATGGCCATGGGCATACCCA
>JAOZJV010000896.1 GCA_029935695.1 Candidatus Krumholzibacteriia bacterium
CCCTGGTGATGACGGTAGAAATTTCATCCACGACAATGGATTGGGCGATGACATCTTCGGGTTTTATAACAATACGCCGCTGGAACAAATGGCCCAGTTCAACTATTGGGGAGTTCTCGATCCGGAAGACGCCGTGTATCACCAGTTTGATGACCCAGCGTTGGGCTTTGTGAATTTCCTGCCGGAGGGAAACTACACCAGCGTTCCTGAAACTCCGGTGCCGGGAATTCTGGAATCAGTTCGCGCCTATCCGAACCCGTTCAACCCCCGGGTTGAGATCAAATTGGCTCTGGCCCAGGACAGCCACGTATCGGTGGTAGTCATGGATGTGGCCGGACATCTTGTGCGAGAGTTGCAAGTCGGCGACCTGGGCAGCGGTGAGCATGTGCTGTTTTGGAATGGCAACGACCGCCATGGTCAGGCTTCGGCCAGCGGTGTTTACTTTTACCGTGTAGTGGCCGGAGGCGAAAGCATGACCGGGAAGTTGATGTTAGTGCGCTGAGATATCATCCGGCTTCACGAGAGAGAGCATGTGTGCCTGAGCTATTCCGATGTGAGCACTTTTCCAAACGATTTGGTACCCACCAGGCTTTATCAGATATCGGTTTTTCCGCTCACCAAGGGGAGATCCTCGGAATAATCGGCCCCAACGGATCGGGCAAAACAACCCTGATGGAATGCCTGACCGGGCTCTTACCTTTTGACAGCGGATGCATCTACTGGAAAGATCAACAGCTCTCACCAATGCAATCCCGGCAGTTCATTTTTTATCTGCCCGATGGTATTCGACCCTATGCAGACCAGAGGGTTGATGTTGTGCTGAGGTGTTTCCAGCGACTGTATGACGCAAAAAACGAGCACCTGGATCAGCTCATCACCCGGCTGGAATTATCGCCAATGTTAAGAAAACAGGTGCGGTCCCTGTCCAAAGGGTATCATCGCAGGCTGCTGTTGTTGATCGGATTGCTCTCCCCCCAACCTTTGTTGATGCTGGATGAACCTTTTGATGGATTTGACCTGCGCCAGTCTCTTGGAGTTATGGAATTGCTCCGCGAAACCCTTGCCGGTCGCACGCTGCTGCTCTCCATTCACCAACTGTCAGAGGCTGAGAAAATTTGCGACCGATTCCTGCTGTTGAATGCCGGAAAAGTTGCCGCAATTGGTTCACTCGATCAGTTAAGGAAGCAAGTTGGATTGAGTTCGGGCAACCTTGAGGAGATATTCCTTGCAACTGTCTAGAACTCATATCTCACGGGTGCTGCTGGAGCAGGAGATTCGCGGCTTGCTGGTCTCGCCACCCCTGTGGGGCATGCTGATCATTCTCTCGCTGCTGGTCGGCTACAGTTTT
>JAOZJV010000013.1 GCA_029935695.1 Candidatus Krumholzibacteriia bacterium
ATTGACTTACGCGTACTAAAAGAAACCCGCTTTGCCGGGTGAATGGCAAAGCGGGTTGAGGAAAAACACAATTTCGAAGGCACAACCTACCGGTTCAGGGCTAGGCCAAAGTATTCCAGCACCCAGCGCACTGACTTTTGGGACTCTTCAGCATTGAAACGATAAGGATCGAACCCCCAGTAGACATCGGCCTTACCACTGGGTTTGTCAGCTACATTTTTGTAAGACAGATAACCGTAAGTCTGACCGTTGACCAGGGCGGTTCCATTGGGAACTGCGCCACCGGGCCCGTCATAGGTCGTCAATGCCATTTCGCCACAGATGCCATCCAATTCATTGGAACTGAATTCACTGCCAGGCCATTCGGTGTCCCCGGCTGACCAGCGGTTTTCACGCATCCAGTCGAAACGGGACACTCCAGTGAACATGGGTTCGAGGCAGAGGCCATCAACACCCTCGGCACATTCCTGGGCTTCCCAGTACGTGGGACGGGAAGTGATATTGGCGTCTATGAATTCATCGCCGGTGAAGGGAAACTCTTCATCCAGGTTGCCGCCGTCACCATCCCGCCAATCGATATCAGCGTTGGTGTACAGAGTATCGGACAACACGGCTCCACCTACTTGATGATGAGTGCGGAAGTCATCCGACAGGACCATGGCTTTCAGGCCTGAGCAACTGGAAGTACGGTCCTCACTGGCAGGAAGACGCCGGTCATAGATATTCTTGCCAAGAGGAACAGACCAGTCCAGAACACTGAGCCCTGCCGTTAAGTAAGGATACATAATAGCTCCGTGGTTGATGGAGCTGCCATCAGGGTAAACGTGGGTGCCAAAACCGATGATGTAATTCATATCTTCCAAAACATAGTACTGCTCGTTGTTATCAAACATCAGCGGAACCATGTAGTTCTGTACTTCCAGGAAGGATTCCATGCTGCGGTCACCCACCAGGAAAAGGTTTCCGCCCTGGGCCTGATAGGGAGCCAGCCAGACATATTTGTCCTGCCCGTTTTGAGGGCGGAATTCCTGGAACATTGATTGATTTGAATGCGACCGGGCCGTCACCAACACTGTTTTGTACTGCACGATGTCCGCGTAATCCACAGATTGATATTCACCGATGTGATCGCGCTCCCAGACAAAATCATTGACACCACCAGCCCCATCCAGGAAATGCCAGTATTCGTCTCTGTGTTCAGCTCTGTCAAAGGCAACGGAGCCATCAGAACTGGGCCAGCGGTTGCTGTTCGAGTCGATGACCTGATCGATAAAGAGCAGGGGAAGCTGATTTTCTGGAGAGACAAAAGGAATGACGTTCAGGAACCAGGTGAGTGTTCTGACCCCACCATATGAATCCACCGCCCGGCAGACCAGTGAATGCATTCCCTGGGTGAAAACCTGCTCCGGAACCTGAATCAATTCTTCAGCCGCACCGTCAATAGCCCAGCCCGGGTCATTGGGATCATCCGGATCTGCAATATCCCAACCATAGCGGAAGGAGCTGATGCTTCCACCATATCCTCCCGCATCTGCCTCCAGCCAAAAATTCAATGGCATGGTGGCGGCAATATCGGTTTGAACGTTGCTGTTGAAAGTACCCATAAACTGTTCGTGCATTAAAATTTCGGGGCGGAACATGCTGCTGGTAACCCGGAAATTAACCACCGATTCATTGTAGGTGCGTTCCATGCTCACCGCACCATCGGCATCCAGAACCTGAGCGGCGATGATGTAATAAGTTTCTTCATCCAGAAGCGGCATGGTGATGCTGGGCATCCACTCATCCCCCAGTCTGAAATCAATCCACTGGGACCACAGGGGGTCATCCATGGTGATCAATTCATCCCGGTGCTGATCGAACCCGTAGCGGTTGTTGATCAAGACATCACCGACCACGGCCTCTTTTACCAGGTAGCGGTATTTAAGCGGTATTCCGTCCATGCCATCTTCATCCGTTGTGGACAGCAGAAAACTGTATCCATTGGGCAAAACAACTGCTTGATTGTAGGGCGCATTGACGGCATGCAGTATTACAGATGGCACCGGATCTCGAGCCCAGACCTGAGAGACCGACAGCAAGACTATAAGCACCAGCAATCCGCCGAGCAGGCTGCTGGGAATTCTGTTTTTTTGTATGTATTTCATAACCCGTTCCCCTTTGTTGGGTGTGTTTGCAATCCTCTGAATCACTTCACCAGCGCCATGCGGCGGGTGTCGATGACTGTTTCCGTTTTCAGGCGGAAGAAGTAGATGCCGGCAGCCGATATGCGGCCATCCGGTCCACGACCATTCCACATCACTTCATGGGGCCCGGCGGCCAGCACGCCCGAGTGGAGATTACGCACCAGCCGGCCGGCCAGGTCATAAACATCCACAGCTGCGTGACCCGATTTGCTCAGGTCAAAAGCGATGGTGGTTTGAGGATTGAAGGGGTTCGGATAGTTACCACGCAACCGAGTGACGACCGGCAGGGCCTGTTCATCAGCTTCGATTAAATCGGATCCATCGACACCAGCTGAACCGTCGCAGCCGATCTCAAAGGCGCCCATGATTCCGCAATCTGCGACGCAGGGAGAATCTTCATCGAGGGTGTAAGGACTGTCACCGTTCTGCTGACCACAGAACATTGGCAGCAGGGAAATATTTCCCTGAATGTCGGCCTGGCCCGCCAGGGCACCAATCCAGTCGCCGCCGGCATTGCCGGTCAGATCTGAGCAATGCAGTTGAGGTGTGCTGGAATAATCACCGTTAAAAGCACGGTCGGAACCATCAGCCACAATACAGTGGGATATTTCCACCAAGTCGCTGTCCCAGGCCTGAATAGTGCCTGTTCCCTGACCCAATGGAATATCCAAATTATCAACAAAGGTGCAATGCGTTACGGTGGCGGAAGCTTGAAGCGCCACATTCAGAGTGCCCCCTCCGGCACCTGTTGTATTCCCTTCGAAAAGGCAATGATCAAGCAGCAAGCCCTGACCACCCACCAGAGAGATTGCTCCTCCGGATGCCGTGGCCATGCAGTCGACAAAGCTGCACCCAACGATGCTCGGCGCCGTGCCTTTTCCCACAAAAATTGCGGCACCATAGGACGCCTTCATGGTGATGAAAGAGCAATTTAAAACAGCCACTGGAGAATTGATGATGTGCAGACCATGGCCCCTGCGGGGGGCGGCTTGCCCATTGCCAAGAGCGCCCACAAATTTCAAACGCTCAATGGAAGCACCTGAAGTCAGGTTGTCGCAACGAAGAATGGTTTCTGCGCTGCCACCCATCAGCCTGGGATACTCTTCTGGCAAAGACGAAAGCGCTGCCAGCGTCACCCCCGAGACCATCTCCATGCCAACCTCATGATAATCACCCGGGCCTACAAGCACCGAATCGCCAGAGGCACTGATGGCCAGGGCGTCGGTAATGCTTTGGCCCTCGGTGACCACATGGGTGGCCGCCTGGGTCAGTACAGGAATCAAAAGAAAAGATATGACCCCGATAACTACGGGATTTGTCGAAAATTGGGAAACTTTCATGTTCCCCCCCCTTTTTTCGTGTGGGATACGAAAACGCCCCTTGATCAAACCCTTGGAAAATATGAATGCGCGATCACTCAACTATACTTTTTTCAATGGTTTGCCTGAAATCAGTTTACAGAATCATCTGTCCCCAGTCAACAGACTCACCCCATAACGTGCCAGTGGTGGTTGACAAGAGAGATTGAATGTGCAAGATTTTCAGCTCCTTCGGAGGGGATGCTGAAGGGAACCTTCCAATGAAACGCCAAGCTGGTCTGACCCCATGGTCTGTCCTTGTTCTGTTTGCTCTCATGGCTTCGCAAGCTGTGGCGGCCGATGCTCCTGCCGATACAACTTCATCAGAAATGGATGCTGTTACTGTCACCGCTCCCGCTGTGGGATGGGGCTTTGATAATATTCCTGAATCGGTGCTGCGTTCCCGCATGGGTAGCAACCTGGCACAGATGATCAACGGCCTGCCCGGTGTCGCAGGTGTTCAGCGGTCGCCATCAACCAGTGATCCGGTGATCAGAGGCCTCGGCCGTGAGAGAGTGCAAACTATTCTGGGGGCCGTGCCCCTGTGCAATGCCTGCCCTGGCCGCATGGATCCTCCGGCCAACTATTTGAGCATCGGCGCCCTCGATGAAGTGAAAATTGACCGTGAAGGCGGCGTGGCCGACTTCGGGCCCGGCGGCGTGGGTGGATCCATCCAGGCCAGCCCCGATTATGACCGGGGCGAGGGCGCCGGAGCCAGTGGCACCACATACGTGGAACTGGGTTATGAAACGGCCCGTGAAGCACCCGATGCCAAGATTGGCTTTTTTGGCGGAACCGAATCTCTCGATTTCAAACTGGGCCTGGGTTACCACGAGACCAAAGATTATGAGGCTCCCGATGGTACAGTCGTTCCCGCCGGCAGTGAACGGCAGGATGCGAACCTGGTTCTGGGTTGGCGCCCATCCGCAGGTAAACGTCTGTGGAATGCGCTTTCAGTGACCCATGAAGAGAACATCGATTTCCCGGCTATGCCCATGGACAACATCGAAACCGATTTCCTGGTCTATAATGCCGGCTGGCAGGCTGAAATGGACGGAAAACTGGCCCGCTACGAATTGACCGGTGGCTTTTCCAGTGTGGACCACTTCATGGATAACAACATGAAAACCAGCTGGGCCATGTCTCACAACGCAACGGATGCCAAAACCCGCACCTGGGGCGGCCACGCCAAATTCGACATGCGGATGACCGACACCGAGATGCTGTATTTTGGGCTCGACGCCACTGAGGTTGCCCAGGATGCCGAACGCAAACGCACCCGACAGTCTGATGGCATGGTGTTCACCGACCGCCTGTGGCCTGACGGCGTCCAGACCAACTACGGTGGTTTTGCCCAATACGGTTTCGATGTAAACGACAAGTACCGACTGAGCTTCCAGGGCCGCATGGATTACGTGGACAGCAAAGCCCGCGCAGCCGATTCCGCCAGCCTCGGCGGCATGACGGTGCGTGAGCAGTACGTGCGTTTCTATGGTGAAGAAGCTGCCGAGACCGACCGCACCGAATGGTTGGGCATGGCATCACTGAAACTGGATCGCACCCTCAGCAATGAAAAAAACATCTACCTGCGCGGTGGCATGAGCAGCCGCGCCGCCGGCCTGACCGAACGCTACTACGCCTTCGCTCCGGCCCCCGGTGGTTTCCTGGTGGGTAACCCCAATTTGAATTCGGAAAAGAAACTGGAAGGCGAGTTGGGCTTTATTCACAGCAATGAAAAGCTGTACCTGAACGCCGGTGTTTTTTATGCCGGTATTGCTGATTACATGCTGACCAACGTGATCGCCCGGCAGGATGTCAACGGAGATGGTGTGGATGACATCATCAAGGGATTCAGCAACATTGACGCGACCTTGTACGGTGGCGAGCTGGCAGTGGAGTACCATCCGGCCGATCGTTTCTACTTCCCTGTGACCGTATCCTACGTCCGGGGCGAGAACGACACCGACAGCAAGGACCTTCCTGAAATTCCCGCTCTCAGCAGCACCGTCGAGTGCCGCTACCTGGCCCACACCGGCAGCCGCACCTGGCTGAAGGCCGGTGGCTTGCTGGCTGCTGATCAGGAAAAAATTGATCCTGCGTTCCCCGAAGATCGCACACCCGGTTACGCCGTGTGGCACCTGGGCATTGAAACCCACCCCCTGAGGGGCCTGGAAGTTCTGATGACCCTGGACAACCTCTTTGACCGACTGTACCACGATCACTTGATGCGCGAAGCCATGACCCCCACCGGCGGCCTGATGCCCGGTGATGAAATTCCCGCCATCGGGCGAAACTTCACCATCACAGCGCGTGTCGAGTTCTAGTCTGGTCTGTTCCAACAAAAAAGGCCCGCCATCACGGCGGGCCTTTTTTTGCTGTAACCTGGTTTAAAGCAGCTTGGACAGCTTCGTCACCATCCTGTTCATCTCGGCTCCAATAATTTCATCGACACCATTCATGCGGTTCATCCGCCGGGCGTTCTCTTTCAGGCCGGGCATTGCTTTCCTGGCTTGTTCTGAAAGTTCAATGCGAGCATTGGGGGACAAGTCTTCTGCTTCGTCGATCAACTGGTCGTACCCATCGTTGACGGCCTCAAGTTGAGGCAACGCCGCTTTGGCTGCTTCCACATTGACCACATCGCTGAGAATGCGGGTTGTTTTGTCCGTCAGATTGTCCAGCAGATCGTTGGCGTTGATGCCGCCGGTTTCAAGATGACTGACACTGCTGCCGCAGCCAGCTGCCGCCAGAACCAGGGCCAGGGCCAGGATGGCCGCAGTGATCAAAATGTGATTCAGTTTCATTATTTTCTCCCACTGTTGAGTTAAGCTTTAGCAAATGGTACGAGTTGGATATCGGCATGTCCACTGGGAAATCCACATAAAAAAATGACCAGGCAGGACCTGGTCATTAAGTCAAAAATCACCTTGAGATCAGTGGCTGTGTCCTTCGTGGTCGCCTTCCTGCATGTGCTTGGCGCAACCGGTGCAGTAGAACTTGCCGTCGATTTCGGTGGTTTTGTCGGCAGGCATGTTGGTCATACCGCAACCGCCATCGCAGTCGTGGGTGGCCACTTCGGTGGCATCGGCCTTGGTGGCGCCGTCATCGGCGGGTTGGTCGCCGCAGCCGGTGAAAGAGACAAGGGAAAGCAGCAGGATCAGGGCGCTCAGCAGAATCATCATCTTCTTCATTTTTCAGCCTCCGGTGAGATTTTTAAATACGAGAAGTCAGGTAGGATATTCACGAAGCTGTAGATTAATTCAATCTGCTGCCCGCGTCCACTCTCAATTATTCCGGGCGTCCACCAAATCCACGACCTCCAGCACCAAATCCATTCCCCGCACGGCATGGTGGTTCAGCACGCAACCGCTGATGGTCAGATCCAGAGTGGGAACATGCACAACAAAAGTATTCCAGAAACCGGTGTGCCCCCAACCCAATCGCCCGTCAAGGTCGTAGCAGAAAAGTCCCAGCCGGTAATCTGATGTGCCGCTGCCGGTCATTTCCATCAGCATGGCCTCGGATTTCAGCACATCACCTTTGATCAGTTTGCGGGTGAAAAGACCAAGATCCCGGGCATCGGTCATGAGCCCGCCACCACCGTAAAGATCGAGCGATGGGTTCCACTCAGAAGTCTCGAAATCTGAAAAATACTGATGGGCCAAAGGGCCGGCAGTGGTTGGTTTTTCTTCCATGACTTCCCACCAGGTGGCCCGCAAACCCAGGGCTTCGAAATCCAGGAGAGAGCGCACGGCCGGACCCAGAGGTAACCCTGTTTCAAGCTCAATGATGTGGCCGAGGATGATATATCCATCGTCTGAATAGGAAAACAATTCTCCTGGCTTTCCTACCGGATCAAACCATTGAGTCAGCAGATGGATCTGCTCATCAGGAAGCCACTGACGAGTGGGGTCGGCCAGGATAGCATCGGCGTAACGATCATCCGAGGCATGATCATTCAAACCACCGGTGTGGCTGAGAATCATGCGCAACGTGATGGACGGCAGGTTGTAGCCATCATCGGCCAACCACTGACGCCACTGGGGCGGCAGGTAGCTTTCCACTGAATCATCCAGTTTCAGCCGGTTCATTTCCACCAGGCGCAGAATGGCTGCCGCCACATAGGTTTTGGTATTGCTGGCGGTGCGAAAGGTGTGGAAGGCGGTGAGAGGTTCGGATGAATCTCGAGACACCGTTCCCGCGGCACCGGACCAATCCAGATCCAACGGTGGACAGACCACAAACAGGCTCAAACCTGGGGCCTGCGGGTTTTCTTCCAGAGTTTTGTTCAACAAGGACTGCAGTTCGTCATTCAAACCCGCGGTTGCGGTTGTGGCCATTAATATGCAAAGCATCAACAGCAGAAATTGTTTCATGACTTAGTCCTCAAATCCAGTGGGGTGTTTTTGGTGCCAACCTGTTGCTTCCTGGTAAATACGAGCCACCGCCAGAACAGTTTCTTCATCAAACAGCCCACCTACAAAGCTGATGGAGTGGGGTTTGTTTTCTTCGATGAATCCCGAAGGAAGCACCACCTGAGGATGCCCAGTCAGGTTGGTGATCATGAGGCTGGGGCCACCCAGTGATGGCGTCACGTACACATCCACCGACTTGAACATTTCCCTCATCATGGTTTGCAGTCGAACACGGGCGCGGTTGGCCTGGATGTACTCAACTGCAGGAATGAATTGGGCGGCGCGGAAAATATCCGGCCAATCGCCTGGCCTTTGGCGCACCAGCAAATCGTCCTCATTGCTCAATGTCAGCTGCTGAAAAGCAGCTCCGGCCTCGGCGGTCAGGATGATGATTAAATCCCATGGATTATCCACTCCGTATTGCTCCAGGGGGAACTCAATGGGAACCATTTCGGCACCGGACCGGCGCAAGGCCACCAACGCATCGTTGTCCAGTTTATCCCCGTAGTGTTCTTCGTCGAAAAGGCTTTTCAGGTATCCGATGCGGACTCCGGAAAGCTCAATATCTGATGTGTAATTGAAAGGACGATCAACAGCGATGGGGTCCTTGTAATCGGCCCCGCGCATGGCATCAAAAACCATGGCGCAATCTTCAACACTGCGAGCGATGGGGCCTATCTTGTCCATGCTCCAACTGAGAGCCATGGCTCCGTTGCGGCTGACCCGGCCAAAGCTTGGGCGCAGGCCCGTGACACCGCACCGGGTGGCAGGAGATACGATGCTGCCCAGGGTTTCGGTGCCGATGGCGAAAGGCACCAGGCCGGCGGACACTGCCGCTGCCGAACCGGCGGATGACCCGCTGCTGCCCTCATCAACATTCCAGGGATTGCGTGTTTTGCCCCCGAACCAGACATCGTCCATGGCCAGGGCTCCAAGAGTCAGCTTGGCCACCAGCACGCCCCCTGCAGCGTCCAGCCTTTTGATCACGGTGGCTGTTTCATTCACGTGTTGATCTCTGTAGGGTGTGGCGCCCCATGTTGTTGGGTAACCTTTGACGGCCAGCAGATCTTTGGCTCCGTAGGGAATGCCGTGCAAAGGCCCCAGATACTGACCCCGCTCGAGCATGGTGTCCAACTGCCGGGCCCGGGCTTCGGCGCGGCTCTGAGTCAGGGTGATGACGCAGGCCAGTTCGGGGCCATATTTTTTTAGACGGTCCAGGCTGAAGCGCGTCAGTTCCAGACAAGAGATTTGCCGTGTGCGGATGAGGTGGCCCAATTCACCAATGGTGTAGAAAGCCAGATCATTCAGATTTTCAGGAAGCTGGATTTCTGGCGTTGGAGAGTATTGGGGTCCGGCGTCCTGCGGGTAATCCTTTGTATAACCCAGCTCCGGATCAAACCGCAAACCCGGGCGTTCACTGTTGTCTAATTCCATCTGACGCAGGGCCTGGTAACTCTGTTGCTGGGACTGGAGAGCCGGCCGCATCATCTGGCGTTCGCTGGTGGTCATGGAAAGAGCAGTCAGCTCTTCTGCTGAAGCAATGGTTTTTTCGGAAGGGCCATAGTTTTCCGATTCGATTTTTTCGCCACAACCAATCAGGACAAGGCAGAGAATCAGGAGGGCAACAACAGGATACAATCGCATGGAGATTCCTTTAGTGGGGTCGTATTGGGCAGTAGGTGCAATCAGTTTTCAATACTCCTTACACTTAAGTATATTAAATCTTCCCTTGTTGCAAGAACCACTGCCGTTATGCTCGCGCATAACGTGATCATAACACTTATATCTCATTCTTTCTTCATGCCGCCAAGGGTAGATAAATGGCACCACGTTTTTCCTTGCGGGTTTCGCTTTTTTTCGTACAACGTGAGCACGTCAAAAACAACCCGGATCATCTCTTCTGAAAAAGTGGAAGCCTTGCTGGAAATTATGGAGGGATTTTTGGATCAGCAATCGGAAACGGACTCTCAAAAAGGTGCTCCCCGGGGAGCAGTCCCCAAGCCTTCAACCCAAATCCATATCCATCACATCGTTCCACGCAATGAAGGCGGCAGGCTCAGCGGATCAAAGTCGCCCGCACCGTCTGGTCGTATTTCCCGGTTTCCACCCGGAAAAAATACACACCCGAAGGCATGCTTTTTCCCTGAACATTTTTTCCATCCCACTGTGCGGAGTGAAGACCTGGCGCGTGCACCTGATCATTGACCAGAACCTGCACCAAAGAGCCTCCAACATCATAAATGCAGAGAGTGACAGCGGCCTGTTCGTCCAGACTGAAATTGATGATTGTACGGGGGTTAAAGGGATTTGGGTGGGGATACCCCAGAACCACCAGACCAGGAACCGCATCGTTCATCACCGCAACCATGGGTGAATACTCATAAACTCCCATATCCGGAGCGGGGCCAATAATATCCTCAGGATCGACCTCCATTTGGAAAAACGGATTGTCGTGATAGAAAAACGCTGTCCCTGCATCAATACAAAGAGAACCGGGACTCAACGCGTAGTTGCCACCAACGGCAGGATCAACAAAAAGCGGATCCGCATCGATGTTCCCTTCCAGCCAAGTCACCACACCCAGCGTTGAGTGATCAAGACCGGCCTCTCCATCTTCGAGATCGCTGTGCGCCACCAGAAGAGTATCAGTGAGATCATCTCCTCGAAAGCTGATCTGCGGTCCTTCGTTATCCCAGACAATGGTGTTGATGAGTGAAAGGTGACTGCCTTCACCCCTCAGAATAATGCCTGCGGCATTCTGGCCTCCATCATTTCCTGTGATTGTATTGTTGTAAAACCCCACCCTGCTTTGATGAATGAGAGTGATAATTCTGCCGTAATCAGATTCGTTGTTGGCCACAAGCACCCGCTGCATCCGCAGGGCAGCACCATCGGTGCAGGCCACGGCGGCTGCTCCAAGATGCGCAGAGTTTTCCAGAATACTGCTGTCCTTGAGAACGACCTGGCCACCCCAGATGGAAACCCCGGCGCACACAAAATCGGAACCATTCCAGGACGAATAAACTGAATCGTCACTGTTGCCGCTGAGGATCAGATTTTCCAGATCGACTTCAGCGGAATAGCAGCGCACGGCGCCCCAATTCATGGCCCCCGTGATTTTCAGGTCACGCACTGCCAGATCCTCATCTTCTGTGCTGGGTAATCCGCACACAATGCCTGAAAATGTGCCCTCGGCATCGAGGGTCGTATCGTCCTGTCCCGACCCGACCAAGTGGGTCCGTTCCAGCAACAGCTGGGGAAAGACTTCACCTGTCAGAGAGGGAGAGTAAGTGCCAGGCGCCAGATGAATTGTCCGGACAGTTTCTCCACTGGGTGCCAGACGAGCCAAAGCATGGTGAATGGTGCGCAGTGCCTGCTCAGCTGAAGTTCCATCAGCCCCGTCGTCACCATCGGTGGCCACATAGATGTCTCCGTCAACCTGTGACCAGAGAGCATGCTCAAAAGAAATCTCTGTTTGGCCGGGAGGCGAAGCATGAATGGATGTGGGTTGGCTCACGCTGAATGTATCGAGGACCACCGGAACGATGTCCGGACTCAGAACCTGAATATCCCGACCCCAAAGACCCTTGTTGCCATAGACAGAGCACTTGGTGATGGTGTTGAAGGTGATGGTGCAATCGACACCGAGATGCAGACCGCCACCTTGCCGGGCATGGTTTCCTGTGATGCAATCACCTTTGAGTTGGGCCTCACTCTGCTGATAGAGCTGCAAACCGCCACCACTTTTGGCCGTATTTCCCACAATCAAATTGTCCTTGAACATAGCACTGCACTGATAATCCAATCGGACTCCCCCACCATAATCGGCTTTGTTGCGCCGGATTCTATTATCTCTGAGGATAAGATCAGTGGAAGACTCTGCGGCGATTCCACCTCCTGCGCTGCGAGAATAATTATCGTGGATATCACAATTGAGGATCTCTGAGCCAGAAGCAAATTCCAGATAAACCCCTCCACCCGCAGGCATGACCCCTTCAGATAGATTGTTGTGGATTTCCAGGGAAATCAGCCGTGGTGACCCATTATAAACAAAAACTCCAGCCCCCCAACCCCAGCAGTCGGTGATGACCAGGCGTTGCAAAGTGGGGCTGGCCCCTTGGATATAGACTCCTCCGCCTGCTTGATCATAAATAAAATAGGTGCCCCACCCATCGCGCAGGGTGAACCCCAACAGACGGGCACTACGGGTTTCATCATTATCAAATTTGACACAGCTGCCCCCATTGGACGGGGTAATGACAGTGGCTTCAATATCGTCGTGGCTGCCTGTAATCAGGTAATTCGAAGCGACCAGAAGATCCTTGCCTTCAAAGTCGATGCTGTCGTAGATGCCGGGAGCAACCAGCACCGTGTCTCCGGCAGCAGCACCCTCGATGGCGGGCTGGATGGCAGTAAAATCACCACTGCCGTCCTGATCGACATTGAATATTGAGCCGCAGGCCTGGCTCCCTGCCAAAATGAGTGTCAGATTAATAATAATCGCTGATATCTGCTTCACGGATGTCCCCTTGGAGATAAAACCCCTCCCAAGCAATCTTCTATAAGGTTCATTCTAGCATACCCTTTCCCTTCAGGAGGGAACTTTTCTTTTCCGTGTGCGTCTATTTTCCGTTGCCCTTTTCAGCCAAGGAGAATTCATGATCCGCACCCTGCTTTTATCCCTCATCCTTATGGGTGTGTTTTCATTCCCCGCCGTGGCCCGGCCAGGCGGTGCTGATCTCATCCACGCCACCATCACCTGGGAGTCCGGCGACAGCCGCACCGGTTATCTGCGCTGGGATAAAGAAGAAGCGACGTGGGATGATCTTTTTCATTGCGGCTACCGGGAAAACCCCTGGACCGAATTCGTCGACATGGAAGCTCTCAAAAAAGAAAAACGTGATCGTTTTTATGAGACCCACGGCCTCATCAAGCGCCTGGCCTATGCCCTGAATGAAGACGAAGTGACCGGCCCCGGCTGGCGCATGTTCCTCATCCGTTTTGGAGACATCCAAAGCTTCGAAATCCATTCAGGCAAAGACGACTTCATCATCACCTGCGGCGGCGCCCGGCACCGCATCGGCGGTTACGCCAACGACAACGGCTCAGACCTCTGGCTGTATGAAATGAATGAAGAACCTCTGGAAGTCGAGTGGAACGATTTGGTCTCCATCGTCTTCAGCCCCGCTCCGGATCATCATCCACCGTTTGCAAACCGACTCTTCGGCACCGTGGAAACGACCCAGGGATCGTTCACCGGTCCCATCATGTGGGATAAAAGCGAATGCCTGAGCATCGACCTTTTGGACGGAGACAACGACGACGGTGATCTGTCCATCCTCATGGGCGATATCCGCAGCATCGAAAAAGTGGACAACCGTTCGGTGCTCATCGAGGAAAAAAACGGCACCAGTTACGACATGGGCGGCAGCAACGATGTGAACGACGGCAACCGTGGTATTTGGATTCTGACCGAAGACCTGGGATGGGTGGACATCCCCTGGAATAGATTCATCAAGGCCACCTTCAGCGATACAACCAACAGCGGCACCCCCCGCGCAGCTTTTGGCAATGACCAACCCCTGACCGGAACCATTCATTTGGAAGATGGCTCTCAGCGTGCCGGCCGTTTGGTTTATGATCTGGATGAAGGATTTGCGTGGGACATTTTCAACGGCAGCAACAACCTCATCGACTACGAGATCCCCTTCACCATGATCACCCGAATTGAGCGCTTACCCGAAGCAGCAAGCCGGGTTCACCTGCAATCCGGCCAGGTTCTGGAGCTGTCGGGAAACCAGGACACGGGTGAAGACCATGGTGGAATGCTGGTGTTCACAGAAGGTACAAGTAATGCAGAATTAATACCTTGGCGGCTTGTTCAGTGGGTGGACTTTTCACAATAATCCTGATTTTTCTTTTCAAGAGCCCTAAAATCAGTCTATTCTGACCCAAAAGTCAGCCTTTACCTGAAAATGTGCAGGAATTCTCATGGGTCCGGATCTTTTTACTGATAAAATCCGCCATCCTTTTCTCTCGCCCCTGGTCTTGCCCCTGGCTTTCTTTCTGCTGTCTGTTGTGGTCATTTTCTCCATGTGGAATACCGCCCGGGAAAACCGAATCAACAATCTGGAATACGAAACCGCCGTCACCGCCGAGCAAATCAAGCTGAGGCTGGAAGCCTGGGTGGACAGCCGCACCGCTATTTTACAGCACATGACTTCCTCCATGGAAATCCTGCCCCATTTGGGTGCTGGGGGCTTTGAAAATGCGGCCCAGGAAGTTCTCGATCTTTATCCGGGTTTTCAAGCTATCAATCTGATCGATGAAGATTGGGTTATCCGCATTGTGGTGCCCGAAGCCACCAACCAGGCAGCCCTCAATAAAGATTTGCACAACCATCCCGACCCCGGGGTGGGGCAGGCCCTTGAAGAAGCTCTCAACACCAACACCATTCACCGGTCACCCTTGATGCATCTTTTGCAGGGCAAACCAGGTTTTGCCACCTACCTGCCGGTGTATCATCGCGATGGTTCATTTATTGGAACCCTCAATGGTGTTTTCCTGATGGAAAACGTGGTGAACAACTGCCTGAGTGAAGAGCGGCTGAAAGAACGATTCGCCATTCGGATATTCACTCTTTCCCATGAAGTGGCCTACTCCCATGAACCGGTTGGTTTCCCGCCGGGTTTCGAAGGAACCACCGAGGGTCTGAACATCCGGATTGTCGACAAATACTGGCGTCTCTGTCTGGTGCCAATGGCTGCAGTGGGCCGGCCTTTCCTGACAACAGGCAATGGCCTGGGAATGATCGGCGGCATCTTTCTGGCCCTGGCCCTCAGTGTTCTGCTTCGAGCTTATCTTTTGCGTTTGGCTGAATTGCGGGATAGCCGGGCAAACTACAAGCTGTTGGTGGACAATCAGGCTGACATGCTGATCAAGCTGGATTCTGAATTCAGGGCTATTTTTGTCAGCCCCACCACTGTCAAAAAACTTGGAATCCGGGAAGAAGAACTCCTTGGCAAACGCACAGCTGAATTTGTTCATCCCGATGACATTCAGGTATTGCTCGATCACAAAAATCGTATTGATCAGGGTGTTGATACCACGGAGAACCTGGTTGTGCGCATGAAAAGTGGCGACAACTGGATGTGGACCAGTTGGTCCGGATCCAATGTTCGCGACAAGGAAGGACAGCTTCAAGCCCGCATCAGTGTCGGCCGCGACATCACCCACGAACGGGAAATGGAAAGCCGCCTCCGCCAGGGACAAAAACTGCAGGCGGTGGGCCAGCTGGCCGGTGGCGTGGCTCATGATTTCAACAACATCATCCAGGCCATTCTGGGCTATCTGGGTTTTGTGAAAGCCGACCTCTCTCCCGACAGTGAGGCTTTCATGGATTTAACCCAGGCCGAACTTGCCGCCGAGCGAGCTGCCACCCTGACCCGCCAGCTCCTGGCTTTCAGCCGTCGTCAAATGCTCCAGCCTGTGATGCTGGACCTGAACAAGGTGACGAAAGAATTATTGCCCATGCTGCGCCGCCTCCTGGGTGAATCCATCGATCTGAAATTCAACTCTGAACCAACGCCCCCCACGGTGAAAGCCGACCGTGGACAGATTGAACAGATTCTGGTCAACCTTTGTGTCAACGCCCGGGATGCCATTGGCGAAGAGACCGGCCGCATCACCATCGAAATTGATACGGTGTCGCTGGATACAGAATTCTGTCGCCATAACCAGTGGGCGGAAATGGGACAATGGGTGCGGCTCAGCCTCACCGACTCGGGCCAGGGTATGGACGAGAATACTCTCTCCCAGGTTTTTGAACCATTTTTTACAACCAAAGAAACAGGCAAGGGAACCGGCCTGGGTCTGGCCACGGTTTATGGCATTGTCAAACAGCATGATGGATTAATTGATGTCACCAGCCAGCCTGGCCAGGGGACCTCCTTCACCATGTACCTGCGGGCCCTGGATGATGAAGTTATCGCCGAGCAAAACGGAGCCTCTACCACATTTAAGTCAGGGAAAGAGACCGTGCTTCTGGCCGAAGACGAGGAGATGGTCCGGTCCCTCACCTCCCGCCTGCTTGAAGCAGCCGGTTACCAGGTTATTGTGGCTGAAGATGGGCGCCGGGCCTATGAAATCTGGGAAGAAAAAAAGCAGGAAATTGACCTGGTGGTGATGGATGTGGTGATGCCTCAGATGGGCGGCAGGGAACTCGCCAAGCTGATCCGTCAAGACAGGCAGGACATCAGAATCCTCTTCATCAGTGGTTACGACTCCCAGTCTTTCCGAACCCCGCTGACAGCAGACGAACCGACTGACTTGTTGCTCAAACCCTTCAATCAGGCTTCTCTCCTGGAACGGGTTCGGGAAATCCTGGACCGCTGATCACTTCCTTGCCAAACGGTAGACCAGAACCACCGAACTGACTAAAATCCCCAGGGCGGCAACAGGCCAGAAACCCTCCACATCCATTTCCGCCCCGGACACACCCTGGTCCACGGTCCACCCCAGCAGTGGCGCCATAACAGCGGCAGCCAAACTCTTGGACTGGGATTCGATGGATAAAATGGTCGCTCCCATTTCAGGAGACGACTCCTTGTTGAAGCGTGTGATCTGGGCTGGGCGGAATGTATTCTGGACCATTCCCAGGGCGATGAAAGCAATGACCACAAGACCAGCCATTCCCATCATGATGGCCTGCCCCATAAGCAGAAAAATAACCAGATTCCAGATCCACATGATCCGGGTCAGGGCCTCTTCTCCACCCAACCGGTCTGCCCACTGGTGCGCTCTTTGCGAGGCAAAACCCATCATCAGGAAATAAATGAAATAGACCATACCAACAATCATGGCTCCACGCTGATCATGCGTCAGCCCCACAGCCAGAACAGGCAGAGCCAGGGCCAGACTCATGAGCACAGGTTGCAGATACCCGCTGGTGACTTTGAAAGCACCCTCCAGCATCATCGATTCAAGAAAGAGCCCCCGCAGCCGGGGCCTGGTGAATGCTTCTTTCAGAGCGCGGCCAGTCAAACGCACCGCTTCGCCCAGATTGGCCTCGGTGTGGTGGTCGCCTTCAAGAGATTTTGGATAGCCCAGAAAGTTCACCAGGTTCAAAAGGTATGGCACAATGCTGAGCCAGAAAATCACCGTGAACGTGCCACTGATCATGACCAAAGCGGCAGCAATCAAAGAACTGATCGCCGATCCGTATTTGGACCAGGAGCGGGTGAACCCGTACACCCGGGTGCGCTCATCCAGCCGGTTTTCCAGGCGCAACCATTCGAAGATCATGGCTTTGTGGGTGCCGGTGCGGAAGGCGTCACCCACCGCAAAAAAGAACATGGCCA
>JAOZJV010000362.1 GCA_029935695.1 Candidatus Krumholzibacteriia bacterium
GGAAGATCAGACTAATTATTTTGCCGTGGCGGCCACTAATATTCTCATGGAGAATGCGGCCGGTTGAAACCCATTGTATTTTGATGTATATTCTGGCTCGGAGGGGATTGTTTTGAACATCAATTTGCGTATTAATCAGCTGAATCTTCAGCCTGGGGTCGAAGTTGATACCCAGGACCTGGAAAAATCAGAGTTCCGGTCACCGGGATTGATGCGTCGGCTTGTCAAACGGTTGCCTCAGGGCCAGACTGTTTATGAAGCCAAAAACTGCACTCTCGACTGTTTCGACGACCAACTTGCTCTTTTTCCCTGCACCCACGAATACCTCAACAAGAACCGCCGCTGGCATACCCGGGCCTCGGTTTTTCTGGTGAATGGCAAGTTGCAGAAAGTTGAATTTCAAGTGGTTGATGGTGTTTACGCAGCCCATAATTTTCTGGAAAAATTCAAAAGCATTTGCGATGAACATTTTGGCGAGGCGCAGCATAAACAAAAGAATTTTTTCCGGTGGACCAACGACTGCCTGAGCTTTTCCGGGTTCCTGCACCCGGACAAGGTCACCGCTGATTTCTGGTTTGAATGCCTGGATCAATAATTCTGCCGCTTAACTTTCCGTTTCCTTTTCTCCCCCAAATTCTCTGAGCACCAGATCCTGTCCCTGCTGCAAGGTGGAGATCTCTCCGTCCAGTTGTGCTTCGTAGCAGCGATCCAGAATCTTTCTAAAACCGGGGCCGGGCTGGAACCCTAAAGTAATCAGATGCCTTCCCTGGACCAACCGGGGAGCAGGGTTGAGACAAACTTCCAGACGCTGTGCCTGGGCCATCAACCAGGGACCGGCAGGAAAAGGATCATCCGGCAACGGGGGTCGCCCCATCACATCAGCCCTGGCCACCCGCACCAACCGATCAATGCGGCCAACCCTGGTGGCCAACCGGCGGATGGCTGCATCCGAAGATTGATCCCGGTAGTAAATGGAAGGCCGCATGTGATTAGCCACCAGAATAACCACGTCCTTGATGAGGTCGTATTGATTGGTCATACGTCCCAGAAACGTTTGGGTCAGGGGAACACCGGCATCTTCGTGACCGTGAGCGTGAATTTTTTTCGGGGTGACAACCGTAGTCTCCGGCTTGCCCAGATCGTGGCACAGAACAGCAAAGCCCACCACCAGGTCTTCACACGGATCATTCAACCGATCGGCGGCAAAAGAATCCATGCAGTGCAAAGTATGAACCCACACGTCTCCTTCGGGATGCCAATGAGGATCCTGCAGACAACCTTGCAGATCGTCCAGCTCGGGGAAAAAACGAATCCATCCCGACTGACGCAAAAAATTCAATCCGCGCGAGGGTTTGTTGCCCCGCAGGATCAACTTCTCCCATTCCCAGAAAATGCGCTCGGGGGCCAAACCTTCCAGATCCATGGTGCGGCTCTCGGCGATGGTTTCGGCCGCCACCGTCAGATCGAACCGGGCCGCGAATTGCATACCTCGCAAGACCCGCAGGGGATCTTCCCGAAAAGCAGCCGAAGTGTGGCGCAAAATGCGGTTCTTCAGATCGGCCACGCCTCCATGGGGATCCTGGATTTCGTCCTTCAAAGGATCATAATAAATGGAGTTGATAGTAAAATCGCGGCGAGCCGAAGCCTCGGACAAGGACAAATGAGGGTCTGCCGTGACGGCAAAACTCTTGTGGCCACGACCGGTTTTTGATTCCTTGCGCGGCAAGCCCACATCCAGGGGCAATCCCTGCAACTTGTAAATCCCGTAAGATTGACCCACATAATCCAGACGGAAATCTGTTTCCAAAGCCTGCCGCAGGTTGGTGTCATCGAGACCAAAAACTTCCAGATCCAGATCCCTGACCGGCAGCCCCAGCATGGCATCGCGCACACTGCCACCCACCAGCCAGGCCCGGCCACCTGCGCTGGAGACCAGCGAACATACTTTCAGAACTTCGCTCCAAAGATCTCCAGGAATCTTGTCCGGATTGATTTTAGCCTGCCTATTCACCTTGGATTCCTTTGCTTAACGGATATATTGAAATCAACCTGTGCACCATAATGGATAATTTTCAATAAGGGAACCCTTTGCCTCAACCCAGCTGCACCCAACCACCGGGAGACAACATGCCCCGGGCCATGGCCTGGATGGTTCTTTCCGGAATCAGCTTTGCCCTGATGGGCGCCATGGTCAAACTGTCGGGTGATGTGCCGTTGATGACCAAGGTTTTCTTCCGGAATCTGGTGACAATGATCATCACCACTATTGTAGCCTTCCGCATGGGCATCAATCCCCTGGGCCCCACTCCTCATCTGAAGCGACTGATCCTGCGCAGCCTGTTCGGCCTGACAGGTGTTGGCATGTATTTTCTGGCTCTCAATGAGTTGAATCTTGCCGAAGCTTCTCTGCTGAACAAAACCTCGCCCTTTTTCGTCACCATTTTTGCCGTGTTCTTTCTGAAGGAGAAATTCAACCGGACTCTGATCCCTGCTCTGCTGCTGGCCTTTGTGGGAGCTGTCCTGGTTATCAAACCCCGTTTTGATATGACGATTTTACCGGCCATGGCAGGTTTTGGTTCGGGAATGTTTGCCGGCATGGCCTACACCCTGGTGCGCTCACTCAAGGGCAAGGAAAGTCCCAACAAAATCATCTTCTACTTTTCGTTCATTTCCACTGTGGCCACCTTGCCGTTCCTCTTTCTTTTCCCCTCGATCCCCAGCACCGGGCAGTGGCTGGCCCTGTTGGGCACGGGTTTGTTTGCTGCTGGTGGCCAGTACGGGTTGACCTTTGCCTATCACCATGCCCAGGCTTCCCGCATCTCTGTTTTTACCTATTTGCATGTGCTGTTCAGTCTGATTGTGGGCTTTGTGCTGTGGAATCAACGGCCTGATCTTTTGAGTATTCTGGGGGGCATTTTGATTATTTTTGGGGCCGTCATTTCCCACCAGGCCTCCAGGGGGGACAACTCATGATGGAATTGAGCCCTTTGATTATTCTCATCTTTGTGGGCGTGGGCATGGTGGCCGGTTTCCTGACAGGATTTGTGGGTGTGGGTGGCGGCATCATCATGGTTCCGGTGCTGCTGGAAATTTTTCACCGCGCCGGATTACCGGAAGAAGTGATTGTTCAGGCCGCCATGGCCACCTCCCTCAGTGTGGCGGTTTTCAGTGTGAGCAGCTCCATCATCCGCCACCGCCGGCAAAAGACCATTCGCTGGGAATTGGTTCGCTGGCTGGCCCCCGGCAGCCTGTTGGGCGGATGGCTCGCAGCCCAACTGGCCACCCGTCTACCCGGACAGTGGTTGCTGTGGAGCCTGTCCGGCTTGATGCTCTTTGCGGCTTTCCGCATGTTGCGAAGCACAGACAATCCACCGGGTATGGAAAAGCCGGCCTCATCATGGAAAGTGGGTCTGACCGGACTGGGTGTGGGCATGGTCGCAGGCCTCAGTGGCCTGGCCGGAGGAATCGTGCTGGTTCCCGCCCTGGGACTGATCCTCGGCGTGCCCGGTGGCCTGCTGGCCGGAACAAGCAGTGGGACCATTATTTTCAGCTCTTTTGCTGCGGCGGCCGGATACCTCATGGCCACTCCCCCGGTGAACCTGGGAGCCGGTTTTTACGGATATGTGTTCTGGCCCCTGACTCTATCCCTGGCTGTGGGTGCTGTCCCGGTTGCCCAACTGGGTGCATGGGTTAACCGGCGTGTCCATGGGAATCTCTTTAGAAAAATATTTGGGATGCTGTTGCTGCTGGTGGTGGTTCGGCTGGTCCTGGGATGATCAGGATTTGCCCCCGTCAGCCTTTTAAATCCGGCTGACGAGGGCCTTCGTTATTCTGGCAATTAATCCACCAACCCAACAGTATTGACAGGATTGATCAACAGGATGTTGGGATGATCCTCGTTGGGATCAGCAGCCTTTTCGATCAACGCCACCACTTCTTCGGGCTTAAGTTCCGGTTTGATGGAGATCAGCTTGGCCGCCAGGTTGCACACATTGGGCGAAGCCATGCTGGTGCCGGACATCTTCATGGTCCCGCCACCGGGCACTTCACTTTCCACCTGGAAACCATTGGCATAAACCCGCACGTTGCGGCCACCGCTGGTGAAGCTGGTGGGATCGCCAGCCTGATCCACCGCGCCCACGATCATCAGATTGGGCATGTCGAAGCTGGAAGGAATCACCACATCGAATTCCACATCATTGTCGTCATTCCCGGCGGCGCTGATGAAAAGGATTTCGGGTGTGGCGGCCATGGAATCGTACAGGCCCTTGCGAAGAATTTCGATCATTTCCCGGGCCATCTTCACGCGTTCTTCAGCACTTTCACCCACACCGTTGGCTTCGAGGCTGCCTTCGATTTCCTTGAAGGACCAACCCCAACTCATGTTCACAACACGCACATTGTGCTGGCTGAAATATTTGGTGGTGGCCATGTAATCGTCCGCCAGGCGCTGGGCCGTTTCCACGGTCATGGCCTTGGGTGTGGTGTGGA
>JAOZJV010000363.1 GCA_029935695.1 Candidatus Krumholzibacteriia bacterium
AAGCAGCAGATGACGGCGGGCGGCCACTGAAAGATCCAGGGACCGGATCTCCTTGAAAAGCTTTTGGTGCCGGCGAGCCTTGCCCACCTGACGCTGCAGAGAGCGCACTTCCCGGCCAATTTCCTCGACGATATCGTACAGACGGATCAGATCGTTCTGAGTGCGGTCCAACTTACGCTGGGTCTCTTTGCGCCGAGCCTTGTACTTGGTGATGCCCGAGCCCTCTTCCAGCAGGTGCCGCAGCTCGTGGTTGTTCTCGTTGAGAATCTGCTTGATCATGGATTCTTCGATGATGCTGTACGAGGTGTTGTTCACCCCGCTGTCGAAGAACATATCCCGCAAATCCTTCAGGCGGCAGGGGGTTCCGTTCAGGAAATAATCACTGCCGCCGTCGCGGGTCACCCGTCGCTTGATGGACACTTCGTTAAAATCAATGGGAATGGCGCGGTCATTGTTGGTGAAAGTCAGGGTCACTTCGGCCATGCCCACGGGGCGCCGTTTGGTGGTGCCTTTGAAAATGACATCATCCATTTTGCCGCCACGCAAAGTCTTGGCCGACTGCTCACCCAGCACCCAGCGGATAGCGTCCACCACGTTGGATTTGCCACAGCCGTTGGGGCCCAGAATGGCGGTGATTCCCTCGTCGAATTCCAGACGGGTGCGCTCTACAAATGATTTGAATCCCTGGATTTCTATTGTCTTCAGCTTCACTTAAAACATCACCTTCCCGCCCTAAGGCGGTATAAAAAAGAATCT
This sequence comes from Candidatus Krumholzibacteriia bacterium, assembly GCA_029935695.1. Taxonomy (GTDB): domain Bacteria; phylum Krumholzibacteriota; class Krumholzibacteriia; order LZORAL124-64-63; family LZORAL124-64-63; genus LZORAL124-64-63. The sequence goes on from JAOZJV010000363.1 coordinate 757, forward strand.
TAGCAATCAAAAACGAACAGGATTGGCCCAGTCTTCGCCCAGTTCGGCCATGAGTAACTTCCGGGCTTTGTTGGCTTCGGCCTTGGTTTTGAAATTACCCAGATAGAGCCGGAACCAGCGGCCTTTATCCTTGAAATGCACCACCCTGGTGGTGGATTGAAAGCCCTTGGCTGCCAGAATTTTTCTTTCCTTCTCGGCACTCATGCTGTCAGGGAAGGAATACACGTGCAGGGACCAGCCATCAACACCAGCGGGAGTCAGGTACGGATCCATGCTGAAGGTACCGGCAACCTTGACCTCGTCCTCAACTGGAGGATCCACTTCCTGGGCCTCCTCCACAACAGGAGTTGTTGTTTCGGGCTCAGCCTCCTGCACCTCATCACCGAGCCGGGAATTCTCATCCAAAGATGGCTCGTCAGCAGGCTGGTCGGCTTCCTGAGTTATTGATTCAACCACTTCTTCATGTTCACCCTCGAGCACTGCATCGTCCTGGAATGTGGTGGAACCGCTGTCAAAAAAGGCAGCGCCTCCCATGGCCACATCCTGATGAACAGATGCCGGGAAATGACCGGTCGTGGGCACCTTCAGAAATTTCATGTAGTACACTGATGCAGCCCCGATCATGACCACGGAAATAATGGCCACCATCCAGAACACACCAGAATTGCCTTTGCGCCGGGCAAACTCTTCTTCCTCGTCAATGGCTTCTTCTGCAGCTTCTTCTTCCGCCAATTCATCCAGGATAAAAGCCGCATCCCGCACAGGCTTTTCCTGAAGAATTTCATCCAAATCGGCATCAGCAGAGGCATCGGAGCTCTGGGGAAGCCCAAATCCGATCAACCCCATCAAGGGGATGTTGGCGGCAGAAAAATTCTCCACCAGATCGTCTACCAGAGAAGCCGAGCGCTGGGCGCGATCCCAACAAAGCAGCCGAATATCAGCTTCTGAAGCCCAGAGACGCCCCACCGTATCAGCGGGGGCAACCACCAGAATATCATCCGCCTGGCGTTTGAGGCGGCTGACCAGGTCTTTCACTTCAGGCCGGGTCACTTCCGCCGGGGTGAAGGACCCCACGCCCAACAGGTAACCGCGTCGGCCCTCGAAAGGCATGGGCACACCGCTGGTCAGGACACTGGCGCCATAACGCACCAGGTCAATCCAGCCGTCGGTGTCCTTGCGATCAGCCCATTGGGTCAGCTCGGCATTGTCATCATCGCCATCCAGAAGCAGAACCGCCTGATCGCGATGGGCCAGCTGCCGGGCAAAAGCCAGGGCCGCAGCCACACTCAGATGGCTTTCACCGGGCTCGTGCAGAAAGAGCCACACCCGGGGAGAACTGTGGCCGGTCATGGCCGCGTCCAGGTGATCACCCAACACCCCTTCGGAAATGGTACGCTGGGCATCATTCCAAAATGAAGCGGGTTCACTGAATTTGATGCTGCCGGCTCCCAGGCCAAAAGCAAACAGAGGCAGCCCACCAGGCTGGTTCATTGATTGATCGGATTTGTTATTCATCGCTACTAAACTCCAAAAGACGATTTCAGACGAGCCCAGGCCGCCACAAATGCTTCAGCGACCAGGTTGATTTCTTCTTCGGAGATGGTCCGCACATCCACGGCCAGACCATCCTGATTCATGCGACCCACCAGGGCCGGATTTCCCAGCCGTAAATACTGGTGACAGGCTTCAAGCTCTGCTTTGGGACCATCCCACAGCAACAGCCTGGATTCGATGCTGGTGGTGGAAAACGAGCCGCCTCCCACGCTGGATTGCCCCGACACCACCGAGCCCTGCCAGCTGTCGGGGGCCTTTTCTGCCAGTATGGCCTGCAGCCGCCGGGCGCGGTCCGCAAGATCATCCAGCCCCATCCCCAACTGGTTGAGGGTGGGAATATCCGGCTGGCCATCCGAAGCCAAATACAGGCTCATAACAGCATCCAGAGCCGCCAGGGTGGTTTTGTCCACCCGAAAGGCCCGGCGCATGGGATGCTTGCGCAACCCGGTGATCATTTCCTGTGACCCGAAGATAATACCTGCCTGGCATCCACCCAGCAGTTTGTCGCCGCTGCAAGTGACCAGGTGGGCCCCGGTGGCCACATCTTCAGTCAGCAATCGTTCCCCAGCAGGAAGCCCCAGATCCTCGTAGGGATAAATGGCGCCGCTGCCAGCGTCATAAACCAGAGGACAATCGTGCTGCCGGCAGGCTTCAGCCAGATCCGAAAGGGCCACTTCTTCGGTGAAACCTTCAACCACAAAATTGCTGCGGTGCACCTTTAAAACCGTTGTCCCTGGCTGCATGGCATCAACATAGTCCTGCAGGCTGGTCCGGTTAGTGGTCCCGATTTCCACCAGCTCGCAACCGGTTTCAGCCAGGATTTCATGCATGCGGAACGAGCCACCAATGGCCACAACCTCACCCCGGGAAAGAAGCACTCTTCCTCCCTGGCTGGCGTAGCGCACAGCCAACCACACGGCGGCGGCGTTGTTGTTGACGATCAGGGCATCGGGCGCACCGGCCAGCAGAGCAGCTTTCTCTTCAATCAACCGCCCCCGATGTCCCCGTGTTCCCGTTTCCAGGTCAAACTCGAGGTCACTGTTGTGCAACGCCACGGTGTGGGCAGCTTCGGCGGCTTCGGGCGGAAAACAGGAACGCCCCAGGTTGGTGTGCACCACCACCCCCGTGCCGTTTAAAACCCTGGTCCAGGACGGCCCTAACAGACCCTCCCGACGCTCTAAAATAGCAGACACAGCGCCTTCAAGCAAATCCTCACGACTGGACGCCGAACTCTTTGCAGCACGCAGAGTAACACGAAGTTCAGCCAGGGTTTCCTGAATCAGCCGGGTCATCCATGCTCCCTGGCGCCCCACCATCAGCGGGGCGATGCGGGAATCATCCAGAATGGTGCTCACCTGGGGAATCCGGCGCATTCTATCCTGTATATCGGTCATGGGAACCCGGGCTTTCATGGCACAAGAAAAGGCTGCATCGATCCAGGAAATTCCAGCAGATCAACGAGCCGACAGAGCAGGAGGGAATGTATCAGAAAGGTGTAAAGATGTCCAGCTTTGCGGATATTTCCGGATATTAGTGTCAGGACGTTCGCTGGTAACGATGATACCGTATCCAGGGGGAATTTCGGTGGGATATTTTCAAGCCTGGGTTATTTAAAAGTAGCACTCAGCCGATTCAAAGGTAGAATGGCAGCATCAAACCAAGAAAGGGATTTCCAGCATGGCCAAACGCATCACACAGCAATTACTCCCGGTTCTAATGCTCTGCACTCTGCTTTTGCAAATAAACGGCTGCAGCACTTCCACTGTCCCCCCAGACATGGACCCCACTCTCATCCCCGGGTATCTGGGCCTGCAGGAGGAATTCGGCAACCTGGACTTCTCATCCCTGCGCAACCGCAGCATTGTCATTGATCCCGGCCACGGTGGTTTCTTCAAGGGTGCCCTCGGGCCCAACGGGCTCACCGAAGCCGAAGTCAATCTGGGTGTGGCTCTGTATCTTCGCGGATTGCTGGAATGGGCTGGCGCCCAGGTTCATATGACCCGCACCGCCGATTATGATTTTCTATCCCTGGCTGACAGCACCTTGTCCAGCGACCTGGCGTTCCGCTCCAGCTTCACCGATTCCCTGCAACCCGTTGTCTTTGTATCCATCCATCACAACAGCACCGCCTCTCAGGATCCGGACATCAACG
>JAOZJV010000897.1 GCA_029935695.1 Candidatus Krumholzibacteriia bacterium
AGTCCCAGAATGTTCCCGTCCATTGTTTTCTCCTTCTCAGTGCGTGCGTTGCACTCTTATTAGGCGAGTTTCCCCGCCAGTTTCCGGACTAAATGTCCGGGTTAATGCCCGTGCTCTTCGCCGTGAGGCAGCCACAGGGCAATGTAAACCGTTGCCAGAAGCGTAAAGACCAGCGCCTGAATGGTGCTGGAAAGCAGTCCCAGGAAATAGAATGGGAACTGCAGAGGAATACCCGGCACAAAATCGGAACCGATCAGGCCATAGGTGATTCCCGCGCCGAGCAGCACCATGGTCGCAACCAGAGTGTCCTCGCCAAAGATGTTACCGAAAAGACGCAGCGCCAGACTGATGGGCTTGATGAGCTCACCGAGCAGGTGCAGGGGGAAAAGAAGCAGGGAGAAACCCCAGTCCATTCCCGTTTTGGGGGAACCGGCCATATGGTGCAGGTATCCGCCGATGCCGTTTTCCTTCAGGGCAATTCCCTGAACGAACATAAAGGTGATCACACCGAGAGCCAACGTGGTGGTGTTGAACGCCGAGGTTGCAGCGTGGCCCAGGGGAACCATTCCAAAGAGGTTGTTCAAAAGGATAAAGAGGAAAAGAGAACCCAGGAACGGAGTATAACGCCGGGCAGTGGGCCCGATAATTTGCTGGAACAAACCGTAAAGTCCACCCAGAACCAACTCGGCGGCCATCTGGGTGCGGCTCGGTTTGCGGGTGTTGAGGTCCTTGCTCAAATTAATGAAGAAGATGGACGTCAGGATGACTACGATGAAAGCGTAGATGGGGTTGGTCCACTCGGTGAGAATGTGGGCCACGTTTTCGGGGACCCAGAGAGAGATAAAGGTCAGGGCGTTGGGAAGGTGAGGCATGTTGCTGTGTTCGCCGTGATCACCTTCTGCGTGGGCAGCGTCACCATGAGCGGCGTCACCATGAGCATCTTCGGCATGAGCATCAGCACCATGAGCATCGTGGGAGACTTGTTCGGTCTGGTGGTCGCCATGATCGTGCTGGGCTGCAGCAGGAGTCGCCGTCATACCCGCCGCAAAAAGAAGTGCGCCAAAAGCAAAGGCGTAAACTGCCAGTTTGTTTCTGCTCATATCAAGCATCGTCATCCCGTCGGTTCAATTGGCGAATATCCTGAGATCGCGCGCGCGCGCCTACACTCACCAGTGTGACCATCAATAACGTGAAGCCCACAGCGTGGCTGACTGCTGGAAACGGACGGGAAAATAACACCCAAAGGGCCAGTCCGTAAACAGCTATTTTGATCAAAACCCAAATAATAAGGGCAAATTCATTGCGTGGAGTGCCTTGAGGCACAACTGCAGCCCGCAAA
>JAOZJV010000898.1 GCA_029935695.1 Candidatus Krumholzibacteriia bacterium
AAAACTATGCCGAGTTGCTGGCCAATTATTGTCGTCAGAATTCAAACCCCGTGCGTATTTTTCTGGGCCCCAGGGAAGAGCAGTGGTTTGCAGGCAGCCGTCTTCAGCAGGTCGCTGGCGAACTTTCCCAAGTGGAGATTATTCAGGGTCAAAGCCTGATCCAGGTGGCATCAGAACTGGCTCAATGCAGTCTGGTCATCACCAACGACAGCGGACTGCTGCACATGGCAGAAGCGGTGGGCACTGCTGTGCTGGCTTTTTATGGCCCCACGGTGCGCCAGTTCGGCTACTTTCCCAGAATGCCGGAAAGCCGGGTCCTGGAAATGGAAATGGATTGCCGTCCCTGCTCCCGCAACGGCAAAAAAGCCTGCCACCGGGAAGATCTGGCCTGCCTTCGTGGTATCAAGCCTGACCTGGCCAGCCAAACCCTCAGCGGCATGACCGGCCCCACGGAGTCTTCCCCATGAGTTTGAAGAGATTCAACCCTCAGGCCGGCAAACCCCAGGGATCGCTGCTGCGCCTGTACCACACCATCAGCCCGGCTCTGGTGGTCCTGGCCCACCGGCTGACACCTTTTTCCGCCAAACTGGAAGCCGGCGTTGAAGGCCGGGAGGGCCTGATGGAGCGCTTGGCCGAGGTTGCTTCCAGCGTGCGCGGCGGCGTATGGTTTCACGTCACCAGCGTGGGAGAATACGAACAGGCCCGGCCCATCATCGACGCCATCAAAAACCAGGAAAATCCGCCGCCGGTGATGGTCACGCACTTCTCTCCTTCGGGCTACGATTTTGCCCTCAAGCGTCCCTGCGCCGACACCCACCAGTATCTTCCTTTTGATCATCCTCAGCACATGAATCGCCTGCTGAAACTGTGGCAACCCCGGTTGCTGGTGTTTGTAAAATTTGATTGCTGGCCCAACCAGGTTCTGGCCGCGGTGGCCCATGAAGTGCCAGTGGTTCTGCTGGCTGGATCACTGCAGCCTAAAAGTTCCCGGCTGCATCCTCTGGCTCAGCCGCTCTTCCGGGAAATCTTTGATCACTTTGCCCACATCGGAGTCTGCACCGAAGACGACGCGCGCCGGTTCACTGATGACCTTGGTGTTTCCTGCCCCGTCACCGTCACCGGCGACACCAGGGTGGAGCAGGTCATTCTGCGTTACGAGGCGGCCCGGGACGGTGCCACAGCCACGGAGCTGAAAAACCTGGGGGGACGCCTGCTCATTCTGGGCAGCACCTGGCCCCCGGATGAGAAGCTCTGGTTGCCCATCCTGCCCCAGCTGCTGGATAAATTTTCTGAACTCAAAGTGGTGCTCACCCCTCACGAACCTCTTGAGGAGCGCCTC
>JAOZJV010000364.1 GCA_029935695.1 Candidatus Krumholzibacteriia bacterium
GCCGGTCAGCCACGTTGGCAAGTTCACTGATGCATTGGTACAGATAGTCCAGCTGAAAAGCCAGAGGCTGACCATGGAAGTGACCACCGGTGACAACTTCTTCTTCTTCAGCCAAAAGCACCGGGTTGTCAGTGACTGAACCGGCTTCCCTCAGCAAAACAGATTCAGCATGCCTGATAACACCCAGGCTGGCCCCCAGAATCTGGGGACTGCAGCGCACGGAATAGGGATCCTGCACCCGTGGACAATCGTGATGGCCGGCCAGAACCTGGCTGCCTTCCAGCAAATTGCGGAAACAATGGGCGATGTCGCCAATTTCCGGATGGGGCCGCACCTGGTGATATTTCTTACCAAAAGGCAGGGCGCTTCCTTCCAGAGCTTCCAGGGATAAGGCCGCTGCAAGAGTTGCCCATCGCATCAACTCCAGGGCTTCACCCGCAGCCAGCAATCCCAGACTGTTCATGAATTGGGTACCGTTGATCAGCGCCAAACCTTCTTTGGCCTCAAGCTCCAGAGGGGCACGGCCCCGACGTTCAAGTTCAGGTCCCGCAGGTTTGCGTTCGCCATTGGCATCCAGCACATGGCCTTCGCCCATGAGCACCAAAGCCAAATGAGAAAGAGGAGCCAAATCACCCGAAGCACCCACCGAGCCACGGCTGGGAATAAATGGAAGCAGATTCTCTTCCAGCAACCAAAGCAACTGATCAATCACTGCTTCCCGGGCACCGGAAAACCCATGGGAAAGGCTCATGGCCCGCAGAAAAATCATGCCCCGGGCCTGTGGTAAATTCAGGGCCTTGCCCCATCCCACAGCGTGGCTGCGGATGAGATTTTTTTGCAGAGTTGCTTGTTGCTCCAGGGGAATCACCGTATCGGCCAATCGTCCAAAGCCGGTGTTCACACCGTAGATTTTCCTGGAAGAAGAGGCCAGACTGCGGCGAAAATCATCACACCGCCGAACTTTGACCCGTGCAGACTCGGCCAGGTTTACCGATAAGCGGCCATGACAAATATCTTCAAAGAGACCCAGGTCCAGAGAAGATTCACCAATAATAAAAGCAGCAGGATGTTGAGGATTCACGGGCAAAACTCCAAAAAATTCGTGGTGAGAGCAAGCTCAGCAGTTGCTGAAAAATTCGTCGATGCGAGCCACCATATCATCGTTATCCGAGAAAGAAGCCGGCACCGCTGGCAGAGCACCCAGAAACGTAACTCCGTAGTTTTTGGTGTGCAAACGGTTATCCAGGATGATGACCACACCACGGTCCCCCATGCGCCGGATCAACCGGCCAAATCCCTGCCGCAACCGCAGAACCGCATCTCGCACCATAAACTGGGTGAAGGGATTATCCCCGCTGGCAGCCACTTTTTCACAGCGGGCTTCAACCCACGGGTCATTGGGCACCAGGAAAGGCAATTTGGTGACCACAAGAATTTCCAGATCCCGACCGGGAAAATCGACACCTTCCCAGAAAGTGGCCGTGCCCAGCAGCATGGCCCGGCGGTGGCGCCGAAATCTGTCCAGCATGGTGGCTGCGGGAATGCGGGGACTCTGGGCCAGAATCACAGGACCGCAGCTGGTTTTCTCATCCGCAGACAACCCGGCCTCGTCCAGGACCCGGGCAGACTCGCGGATCATTTTATAGGATGTGTAAAGGCCCATGGTTTTGTGATTGGCGTTGAGTCCGAGGGCCCGCATGACTTCCCCCACGGCCCGTCCAAATTCAGGAGCACCGGGAGCTGGGAAATTCCGTGGTGTGAGGATGCGCACCTGGTTGTTGTAGTCGAACGGCGATGGGCAGGTGAACGTTTGTGTGGCCGGTTGCCGCCGGGTCAGACCCAATTCGCCCATGAGGTGAGTGAAATCTTCACCCACGGCCAGGGTGGCGCTGGTCATGATCGGAGCAAATTCCGCATCTCCCCAATAACCTTTCAGGATACCACCCGCTTCCAGAAGGGTGGCGCCCAGCAGGCGCACTCCGGCATCGGGCTGCGGCTCAATCCAGGTGACCCAGTCTTCGTCCTCATCAGTCATCAGAAAACGCACATCCTGATGAAGTTGCCGCACCATCTTACCCGCCGAAGCGATCTGGGCCAAATCATCCTCCATACCGGATGAGAGATCATCCAGAACTTCCGTGGTGCGTTTAACCCTTCCGAAGACATTTTCGCATTCCGCCAGATGATCCATCAGATCTGCCGTCTGCTGACGCAACACACCAAAAGCTTCATCCTTGTCCCTGACCCGGGCCCGGCCCAGCCGCAGGTGGCCACTGGGCATGACCTCATCAACACGGTCCCCAAGGGCTTGCCACCAAATACGGAAAGTACTGAACACCTGCCGCATGGTGCGGGAAAAATCTTCAACGGCTGTGGCAGCTTTGGCTCCGTCTTTATCCATGGCTCCCAGGCGCACACCCAGCAAATCCAGACGGTCAAAACGGTGACGATCCCGGGCCTTGCTGCGGCCCAGCAATTCGGCGATTTCATCCAACCGCCAGGTGCCGCAGCCGATGGAGTGACTGTCCAGGGCCACAGCAGGCAGGCGGTGAGCTTCATCCACCACCAGATGGTCTATTTCACCCAGGAGAGTGTGACCGGCCTTCAGGTCGTGCATCAGCAGACTGTGGTTCACCACCAGAAGATCCGAATCCCGGGCCCGGCGGCGGGCTCTTTGAACGAAGCATTTGTTGCCTTCGTAGCACTGCCCAGGAAGGCACATGTCCGAACGGAAAAAGATCTGACTCAATTCTGGTCCCAGCAGAGGATGATCGGCAAGCTCGTCCCGCAGACCTTCTTTGGTCACTTGCAGCCACAACCGAAAAGCGGCGGCCTGCAGCGCCTGGGTCAGATTTTCCACTGGTTTGGAAAAGAAAGCCAACCGTTGCCTCAGACACAGATAATTGCTGCGTCCCATGAGCAAATTGAAGCTATGACCTTTCAAAAGGGGTTTCAGACGCGGAAGGTCCTGGTCCAGAATCTGTGTTTGCAGAGCTTTGGTGTGGGTTGAGACCACAGCCCGCCGGTCACTGCCGTTGATGGCGGTGATCAGAGGGACCAGATAGGCCAGGGTTTTGCCCACACCAGTGCCAGCTTCAATCATCAGGGCATCATTGTTCGCCAGAGAGGTGGCCACTTCCCGGGACATTTCGGCCTGTTCCCGGCGGGGACGGAAATTTTCCCCGTACAGAGAACCAAGTCCATCGCCATCGAGAAAAAAGCCATGCATTTCGGAAGGGTTGTTCGGCGGCACCAGATCGACAGTGGGTTCTTCCCTGGGCGCTTCGGGAATCGCTTCTTCGACCGTGGGAATAGTTGGCAAAGTATCCAGAATATCCAGCAGAGGATTCAAATCCGGACGGCGGCCTTTCAATAATCGCCGGCATCCGTCTTTGGCGGAAATTTTCAATCCCTGCCACCACTTAACCCTGGTGCGAAAGCGCGCGGCCAAATCCCGCAGGTCCTTTTCAGCTTCCAGACGACCATCGGCTTCGGATTGGGAGAACGCTCTGGGCTGCAGGGGATCAATGAAGGCCCAGAGCACAGTCTCAGAAATGAAAACGCCGCCCGAGGGTAAATTTACACAGGAGCCATCACCCGGCCCCACCAGTATGGGCGAAGGAAGATCGGCAGGAGGTGAATGTTCATCATCCATTTCCAGAATGCGAACACCAGCGCATAAATCCAGGGCCAGCCAGCCGCCTTCCCTGCCCTCGCGCCACCGGCGACTGTGCAACAAATCCTGTTCGATCATGATGCAGTCCGCCCCTTGCCCGATGCTTCACGAGCCTCGTCAAGCCGCGCCAGGAAAGCATCCTCAAGAAGAATTTCCACACCCAACGCTTCAGCCTTCCTTAACTTGCTGCCGGATTTTTCCCCGGCCACCAACACCTGGGTTTTACCCGTCACGCTGCCGGTGACTGTGGCGCCCAATGCCTCCATGGCTTTTTTTGCGTCCGAGCGGCCCATGGAATGCAGAGTCCCGGTGATCACCACCACCCGGCCGTTGAACCAGTTTTCTTCTACCGATGGAGATGCTGTGCTGATTTCGGTTTCCAGGAAAAACCCAACGGCAATCAAATCATCCACCAGGGCACTGCCGCCAGGAGATTTCAAGTAGTCATGAATTTGACCAGCCACCGTGGCGCCCACATCAGGCAAAGCGGCCAGCTGGGTTTTTGTGGCCTCTTTCAAAGATTGAATATTTGCAAATTCCACCGCCAGGGTCCTGGCCGTCGTCACCCCCACCTGGGGCATGCCCAAGGCAAAAATCTTGCTCTCCCAGGGTCGTTGTGAAGCCTTTCCCACGCCACTCAACACCCGGTCGGCACTCTTGTCGCCCCATCCGGGAAGTGTGGCCAGGGTCGTTCTTTTCAAACGGAAAAGATCTGCCGGACTTTTGATCAGGTCGAGCTCCCAAAATAAAACCAGACACAGTCCACCGAGACCCTCAAAATC
>JAOZJV010000899.1 GCA_029935695.1 Candidatus Krumholzibacteriia bacterium
TTCTCGGGTATCGACTCCTTCATTTTCAGCCGTGGCATGGGCAACGAGGCCGACGAGCTGGGCTGGCTCTTCCGCTGGGGCGCTCCCGATGGCAGCGAGGTTCTGGCTGTCAATCAGTGCGATGGTTATTGCAACGCCGCCGGTTTGGGTTTTGAAGAAATCTGGCATGCCCACACCCGCCGTGATGTGGACCTGAAACTGGCCACCAAAAAAATTGACGAGCTCTTCACCAAAATGGACAAACGACCCGGCGCCTGGCCGGCCCTGCTGAACAACGGGTGTGACCATTTCCCACCCCAGCAGGATTTTTCCGAAGTCTGCGATGCCCTGCGCGAAGCCTTCCCCGACACCTCGTTCTCCCATGGACGTTTTGAAGATTTTCTGGAAGCCGCCCGGCAGCACACCCCCGATGAAGACCGTACTCTCATGCAGGGTGAATTACTCAATGGCCGGGACAACCTGATCCTCTCTGGTGTGTGGTCTGCCCGCATGCCCCTGAAAATCGAAAATGAGTATTGTCAGAATCTGCTCAGCCGTTATGTGGAGCCCCTGCTGGCTGCAACCCATTTTGCCCATGGTGATGATTACCAGGCTGGCCTCCTGGACACCGCCTGGCGTGAGCTGTTGCGCAATCACCCCCACGACAGCATCTGCGGCTGCAGCACCGACTCTGTGCACAAAGACATGGAAACCCGTTTTGCTGCCGTGCGTCAAACCGGGGAGCAACTGCTGAGCCGCCTCATGGACCGCCTCACACCCACTTTTGCCAGGCAGGAAGCAGACGACCGCAACACCGTCATCAGTGTGGCCAATCCTCTGCCCATACGGCGCGGCGAAGTGGTGGAACGCCTGGTCATCATGCAACCTCTGGGCTACGATCTGGACCGTTTGCGACTGGTGGATGAAGATGGCGCCGAAGTGCCCATGCGCATTGTCGAGCGACATTTTCTGGAACGATTCTGGGGCATCGACTACCGGGCCGAGCTTTTCTGCAGTGATCAACTGGCCTTGATGGACACCTACCTCGATAAATTTGCCGATCGCATCGTCGGCACCGAGGACGACAAGGATGAGAAGGACTGCTTCCTGCGCATTCAGTTCCTCGCCCGTGATTTGCCTGCCCTCGGCCACCGGCAATACTTCCTTCAGAACGAACCCGCCTCATCCAAAATCGCGGAACCGAAGCCTGTTTCGGTGACCCTTAAATCAGATGGAGCCATCCTTGAAAACAGCCTGTTGAAAGCTGTGTTGAATCAGGATGGAACGTTTGATCTCACGGACAAGAAAACCGGTCGCATCCACTTGGGTTTGAATCTTCTGGAAGACACTGAAGACACG
>JAOZJV010000365.1 GCA_029935695.1 Candidatus Krumholzibacteriia bacterium
GAGCCTGTGGGCGAAGATAAAATCAGCATGCAGGTCATCGCCGACCACGCCCGGGCTGTGCTCTTTACCATCACCGATGGCGCCATGCCAAGCAATGAAGGACGGGGTTACGTGGTGCGCCGTATTCTGCGCCGGGCCGCCCGTCATGGCCATCTGCTGGGCATGGTGGAACCCTTCCTGTGGAAAGTTTCCGAACTGGTCATTGAAGAAATGGGCGATGCCTATCCCGAGCTGCTTGAGCGCAAGGACAGGGTGCTGACCACCATCCGCAAGGAAGAGGAACGCTTTGGCCGCACTCTCACGGCCGGACTCAGCGTGTACGGCGAATTCAAGGCTCTGATGAAATCCGAAGGCCGCAGCCAACTCAGTGGCGAAGAAGCTTTCAAGCTGCACGATACTTTTGGCTTTCCGGTGGATTTGACGGCCGTTGTCGCTGAAGAGGATGGCTACACCGTGGACCGTGAGGGTTTCACCGTATGTATGGAAAAACAACGGGCCCAGAGTGGCAGCGACCGGGTTTTCAAGGCCGGTATCGGTGCCTGGCAAAGCCTTGATGAAAATACCGATCTGGCGGGTTATGCCAATACTTTCACTGGCTATGACAATCTGCAGGGCAGCGCTTCGGTGGTGGCTGTGCGCTCTGCCGGCCAGGATGCTGCCGGCCAGGACCTGTCTCAAATTCTTACAGACCAAACACCATTTTACGGCACCAGCGGTGGTCAAATGGGGGACTTGGGCACATTGACGGTGCAACCATCGGGCCAGGTGTTGAATGTTCTGTCCGCTGAAAAAAGCATGGAGGGCAATGTTCTGGTGGTTGCCGGCAGTGCCGACGTTCTGGCTGCCGATCTGAAAAAATCCGATGCGGTTCTGATGCAGGTGGACGCTGCCACCCGTCGCGATGTGAAGCGGCATCACACGGCCACGCACCTGCTGCATGCCACTTTGCGTGAAGTTCTTGGCGATCATGTGGAGCAGGCTGGCAGTGAGGTCACAGACAGTCATCTGCGTTTCGATTTCCGGCACGACGAGGCTGTGAAGCCTGCAGAACTGGCTCGCATTGAAGCGATCGTCCAGCAAAAAATCATGGCCGATCTGCCTGTGCAAAGCCATGCCGATATTCCTTTGCAGGAAGCCCGGGACATGGGAGCCATGGCCCTGTTTGGCGAGAAGTACGGCGACAAGGTGCGGGTCATTGAAATTGTTCCTGCGGGGGATGATCTGGTGGACGATGCTGCCGGGCCCAGTATTGAATTGTGCGGTGGTACCCATTGCGCGGCCACGGGCGAAATCGGTCCATTCCGGATTCTATCTGAAAGCAGTGTCTCTGCGGGGATGCGCCGCATCGAAGCAGTGGCGGGCAACGCCGCCTTGGCCGTGATGCACGCGGATCAATCCCAACTGAAGGCCCTGGGTGGGGTGTTGCGACCTGATGGTGGCAGTTACGCCGACCAGGTGCAGAAGCTGTTGGATGAGCGGGGCGAGCTTCGCAAAGAGCTGGCCAGGCTGCAGCAGGATTCTGCCCGCGCCTCCCTGGAGGATGTGCTGAATTCACCCCGGGAAGTAGCCGGGTTCAAGGTCATCAGTGCCTTGGCGCCGGCCCAGGACAAAGCCGCGTTCATGCAGCTGGGCGACCACGTGCGTGATCGTCTGGTGGACAACGGCGTGGTGATTCTGGGAGCCGTACTTGACGGCAAGGCCACCCTGCTTGTGACGGTCACATCCGACCTGGTAAGCAGTAAAAAACTGCACGCTGGAAATTTGGTGAAAACCATTGCCTTGGCCGTGGGTGGCCGCGGGGGAGGACGCCCCAACATGGCCCAGGCCGGGTTGCCCGATGCCGAGTCCCTGAACAAGGCCCTGGCCATGGTGGATGAAGTTTTGGCCGGGAGCTGATTTCCCAAAAGGCAATGGACCCATGCGCACCGTGCATCAAACCCTGGCCGTGGCATTCGGTGCCACTCTCTATGCCCTGATGGCTTTTGCGATCCACCTGCGCTGGTTCCCCATTGGGGACCTTGGCGTCGAGTCGGACTTTTATGCCGAGCTTGTGGTGTCGGCCCAGCGTCTGGTCGACGGTCAGTTTGCGGTTTCCAACTATCCTTTCAAAGGACCTTTGTATTCATTCCTTCTGGCGGCGCTGCATTTTGTGACGCAACGGCTGGGCGCCGACTGGTATGACACCGCGGTTTTGCTCAACGCCTTGTGTGCTGCCGCTGGTCTTGTGGTTTTGTTTTCCATGCTGCGCAGACTGTTTGGTCCTGGCCTTGCCACCGCAGCGACGATCAGCACCGCCCTCTGTATTGAGTTTTTCCTTCATGCTCAAAAAGCATCTTCCGATTTGCTTTATCTGCTTCTGTTTCTGGGGACGGTTTCGGCCTTGCTGGGCAGGCTTAATTCCCAGCGCATGCTGGTTGCCGGTGTCCTGACCGGTCTGGCCTTTCTCACCCGTTACAGTGGTGGCGTGCTGCTGGTTGGGGGATTGTTCACTCTTGGAATGTTGCCAGAGCTGGGCAAATGGAGACAGCGGGTTGTGCTTGCTGGTTTTTTTGTCACTGGGTTTCTGCTGGTGAGCATACCCTGGTTTTTTCTCAACCTTTCGGCCACGGGCCATTTCCTCAATGATGGCAATCTGATGAATGTGGTGCTGGAGTATTATTCCGGCGAAAGGGAAGGTCTGATTCCGGATGGCGGTTTCCAATCACTGGGTCATCTGATCAGCCAGGATCCGAATTATTTCATCCGTCATTTTCTGGCCAACATTCCCCATCATTTCAAGCAGGATTTGATTCAACTTGTGGGCGCTCGCGCCTGGCCTCTGGTGGTTGGGGCACTGGTGGGAATTCTGCTGTCATTTCTGCCCCGACTTTCGACCCGGGAATTTTTCCGCCAGAGACGACCGGATCGGCAGCAGGTGGTTTTCTTCATTTTCGCCGGTATTTCATTCCTGGCCATGTGCCTCGTTTTCCACCGGCCCCGTTTTTCCTTACCCCTGGTGCCGGCTTACTTCGTTTTGGCGTACGGGGTCATTTTTGGTTTTATGCCCATGGTCAAAAGATCAGCTCGGAATCATCGCATCACTCTGGTGGTGGCCACCCTGGTGGTCCTGGTTGTCTCCACTGTTCAGATTCAGGATATCATCAGAGGTGAGCATTATTATTATGCCCAGCGTCCCCTTCAGGTGTTACGGCAGGCCCCGAGAGTGCGCATCCTGGCTGCTGAAACTCTTTCCACGACGCTGCTGGCCCGCAAGCCCCATTTGGCCCACTACAGTGGCCTTGATCCCGTGGCCTATCCTTCCTCCATCCAGGGTTGGGACCAGTTTCTCAGCTTTGCCCTGGCCCACAAGGCCGATCTGATTGCCGTGGGCCCCCAGGAACGGGGAATCCTTGGGGAAACCATGATTCTGAACTATCTTGATCGGGCTCCGGGAATCACCAGGTTGGAAGAGACAGATGGCCTGCTCATCTATCATTTTAACCGAAACTCGGGTCCCCAGGCTTTCTCAGCTGATTTTCCTGAATTCAGAGCTCGGGTGGTTTCCGCCACTCAAACAGGGGACAGCAACGGTGTTTTTGTGGCACGGTTTGAATGGGGATTGGCTCTGATGCCCCTGGCCCAGTGGGAAAAGGCGCAGTCTCAGTTGGGCTACTGCAAGCAGATGGTCACTGATGATCCGGGTATCATTGGAACCGAAGATCAGGACTATCTTCTGGTTAATTTGGCCTTTATTGACCTTAAATTGGGTGATCCCCAGGCTGGAATTGCCCTGTTGGGCGAAAACCTGTCCCATTTGAGCCCCGTGGATGATCCTTATCTGCAGGGACTTCGACATTTTGTTCTGGGACGATTGCAAGCTGACATGGGGCGCACGGCTGAAGCCAAAAATAATTATCAAATAGCCCATTCCGCCTACCTCAAGGCCGGGAATAAGGCTGCTGTCCAAGAAGTGCTCCTGTATTTGGGGCATCTGGATCAGTGAGTTTTATCAGAATTGCTTGCAATTTGAGTATATTTCTGGCATAATGGGCAGATACAAGACGGGGGGAGACCGTTTCTGGATCGTTTTAGCGCCAAAACATGATTTCTGGGAGTTGTCTGTGCCCTATCGCCGTATTAATCAGGAAAGCCACAATACCGCTTTCCATTTTTTAATGATCCCGCTTGTCGTCATCCTTGTGCTGATGACCGGGTCTGTTGCCCGGGCATTAGAGGTGACGGTCAGCTATTCATTCCCTGAAGTGGGCGAATGGGCGCCGCCACCGGCCGAAATTGTTGAAGGCAGCATCATCGCCATCTTTCAAGGTGATGAACCCATGGAGCCCCTGCCTGGTGATGTGACTCCTGAGCGGATTGATGACAGCACCTGGTCCTTTCGCTTCAACTGGGATTGGATCGTACCGGTTTCCATCACCTTCATGGATGGCGAAAGGGGCATCCTCCGATATCGGGGA
>JAOZJV010000366.1 GCA_029935695.1 Candidatus Krumholzibacteriia bacterium
CCGCGGAACTCGACCATATGCTCCTTCACGCCAACTGGCCCAATCCTTTCAATCCAAGAACGACGATCAGTTTCGACTTGCGGGATGCCATGCCCTACAGCCTGAATATATATGACGTTTCCGGGCGACTGGTCCGAGCACTGGGAAAGGGGACGGCGCAGACCGCAGGGCCATATGAATTGCACTGGGATGGCCGCAATCACCGAGGTCAACTGGTGCCATCTGGCGTCTATCTGTACCGGTTGCAGGCCGGAACGCTTGCGGAGACGAGAAGGATGGTGCTGGTGCGGTAGTATCCACCTAAATACCCTTTTGTATTTCCTGCATCAATATACAGGCATTATCGGGGGAGTTTATAATGATCAGGATTGCTTTGTTTCTTCTGATTTTGGCGACAGCAAATTACAGCCAGGCCTACGAGTGGGAATATGTTGGAATGGATGGCGTACCCACGACGACCATCATGGTTGATAACCAGAACTCACGAGTCTTTGTCGGAACCAATGAAGGCTTTCATTTTTTCGATATTCAATCCGGATCTTGGACCGAGCGCGATGATGAGGGCCAGACCGATCGAAAAGTCACCCTCATTCGGAAGCGCATCAGTTCAGATCAGGGGATCTACATCGGCCGAGTAAACTCATCCAACAATGGCTACCTCGAGCTAAGCGACAACCTGGGCATCGACTTCACTGTCGTATACCAATCCGAGGGAGGGCCGTTTCTTGACCTGAAAGAATTTGGCCAGGACATCTTTGCTTGTTCCAGTGCCGATATCAATTCTGGGGAGTTGGTGTTATCGACCAATGGGGGCACCAACTGGTTTCCGGTTTATGGTCACGGGCATACTTCCATGACCAGCCTTAGCATGGGCCCCGACTTTAGCGGCGTCTGCGTGGCCGGCGATAATGGAATTTCCATGACCTTGGATAATGGGATTAATTGGGGTCCTGTCGGTGAAAACTTGCCCGAAGGCGAGATGGTCAGAAGCATGGAAGTCTTCCATCCCGGGGGATGCGTGATAACATCCTGGGCTGTTGCCAGCACCCAGGACACCGTATATCAATCGACTTCAGAGGCATCCGGCCAGTTTTATTTCCAGCCTGTTATTTCAACCGGTTTCCTTGGCACGACCACTTTTTTCATCCCTCTTGGAGGTATATTTTACGCAACCGGTATGGCCGCGGTCACCAATGACGGACGTTTGCTGGTCTCATCGAACGCCGGTACCAGCTGGGAAGATGAAACCGGAAATCTACCCGGGCAGCCAATCGCCATGGAATTCTGCACGGTTGATAACGGTCTTTATGTCTGTACGCTGAACCATGGCGTTTTTCGACGCCAGCATGTCGTCACCGCTGTTGAACAGGATTTTCCAAATCAGTCACAGGTCATGCTCAAGGCTTGGCCTAATCCGTTCAATCCCAGGGTGAATCTGAGCTTTGAAATGGCCAGCGCGGGGCCGGTGGAATTGGAAATTTTCGACACCAGAGGTCGAACAGTTGCTATCGTTCATAAGGGATGGATGGACGCCGGAACCCATCAACTGTCCTGGGATGCCCGGGGTGCTGCAAGTGGAGTTTACCTGGCACAAATAGCTACCAGTCAGGAGAAGCAGACTACACGACTGGTTTTGGTTCGGTGACCGCTGGTACATTCCACTTTTAAGCGACTTTTTAACTCCCGAATCGACATCCTGATGTCCCGTCCCATGTAGTAGCCAGCTTCTCCGTTCTCCATCAGGCGAAACTTGATTTCGTTGGCTTTCCAACTGGGGCTGCTCGTTTCAATAATGAAGCCTTGGTGTTTGCGGATTTAATTATTTACAGGCTTAAAGACTGCTTGCAGTCACAGCGGTCTTGCGAAAACGCAGGCACGGATAGGAATATGGCCACTATTAGAAATGTAGCAATGCCTGTTCTTGTGGCTCTCGAATTTTTCCCCTGAATTAGGAGAAGTTTATGCCTACGTCTCCAGCTGATAGCAGATCACGGCCAGAGGGGTCTCATCGTCGGGGTCATCGCCGGAGGCCCTGGTGCCATTTCCGAACGGGGCACGCATGGATTCCAGGTAGCCCTTGACCACCAGGATACGGTTGGGACCGGCAAAGAAAATGCCGTCCTTGAGGGCGTTACCGTGACCGCGCATTTCCACCTGCTTGACGAACTCGCCGCTGGGATCAAACACATCGAACACGGCAAAAACACCGTCGGGCAGTTCACGGATTCCCCGTCCACTGAGGGCCCAGATCGATCCATCCTCGCGCATGTGCAGGCCCCGTTGCCAATAGGCAATAGCTGCGGCTTGTCTCTCGACCGTCAATTTGTATTCAAAAGGCGCGGTTGACAGTCCAGAATCCAAGGTCTGCCGAAATTCTGCATACTCCTGGTCGCTGCGGTTGATGGGCTCGTAATCCCGTTCGATGACCATCTCCGGTTGACCGTCGGTACCAAAGACGTGGATGGCGTAGGCGTCCCGATCCGGTGCCACACAGAAGCGGCCATCGGTTCCGACGTCGAAGCAGAAAAAGAAAGTGGGGATATGCTCACGTTCCAGGTAATGCATGGCGCCGAAATCGTAGATGGCCTTGCTTTCGCAATAGCGATGGATTTCCTGGCCGTCGTTGCCGAAGGACGACAGGAAGAAGGTGCGGTTGGAGATGCCGGGAGTGCTGCCCGAGCTTTGGGTGAGCCCGGACATGATGGTATGGTCACCTTGCGCCTCGCAACCGAGCAGACTGTAGAGACCGTCTCCCGGGCCCCCGGCTCTGATCCGGCCAGCCGGCAATCCTTTACCGTCCACAAGGACGGTGGTTCCAGGGAAGGACTGAAGAGCGCCCACACTTCCATCCCCGAGCACGAACATGTCCCGGGGCTGACGGACTTCACCCGGTCCTTCGCCTTCCCGAAACAGGGTGTGGGAAAACTCGCCGTCTGGGGAGAAGACGAGGACCTGGTTCAGTTGGGAGTCCAGCACATAGACCTGACCTTTGTCATCAGTGCACACCCTGGGAGTGATACCGAAGAGGATCTCCTCGTCATCTTCGCCGCCGACTCGCCACAGTTCGTTCATGCAAAGGGACTGAACACCCTCGATGGGGGTGCTGCTGTTTTTAACGTGGGGTACGCCGTTGATGACCTCACGGACAGGGCTCTCGGCCAAGGCGGCCTGGGTTAGCAATACGAGGCAGATCAGCAGAAGAACAGTGCGTGGGATTGAGGGAAAATTCATGGTCACTCCTGACAATTTGTTCATGATGCTGGGGGCACCTAATAGACGTTAATACCAAAGTAAGGTTACGGGAGAAATGGAAAAGTTGAAGGGAAAGACGCGGTAATGTACGAGCTTCAATATGGTTTTACAGGATGCAATAGAATCCAGAGAACATTTGAACCCATTTGACGTCAGCCATGTGAAACACTAAATTGCCCTCACTAAAACCGGTGACTGAACCAAGGACCGCCTCTACGGTCCTTTTTGTTATGGGTCACTGTCGTTATTCAAGGAGATGGGAAAAAATTGCACGCGGTTGAAAATTTCAGTAACGGTCTTCTTGGCAAGTTTGGCATCACTCGCATTCGCATTGAGGTGCTGGCCGGCCTGACGGTGGCCATGGCCCTGGTCCCGGAGGCGATTGCCTTTGCCTTTGTGGCCGGCGTCTCTCCACTCAGTGGTCTTTACGCGGCCTTTATCGTGGGTCTGGTCACGGCAATTTTTGGCGGGCGGCCGGGCATGATCTCCGGTGCCACCGGTGCCCTTGCCGTGGTGATGGTTTCGATTGTTGCCAACCACGGTCCCGAATATCTTTTCGCCACGGTGGTATTGATGGGCGTATTGCAGCTGCTGGCAGGTGTCCTGCATCTGGGTAAGTTCATTCGGCTGGTTCCCTATCCGGTCATGCTGGGCTTCGTCAATGGTCTGGCTATTGTCATTTTTATGGCCCAGTTCGAACAATTCAAAATTGCTGACGGTGCCGATGGACACGTCTGGATGGCCCGTGCTGATCTGCTGCTGATGTTGGGTTTGGCAGTCCTGACGATGGTTGTCATTTGGGGCACCAGCAAAGTGACCAAGGTGGTGCCCGCACCACTGGTGGGCATTTTAGTGACCACAGGTGTAGTCCTCGGATTTGGGTTGGATGTGCGCAACGTTGGAGACATGGCTTCCATCGCCGGCGGATTGCCCACTTTCAGCGTGCCTAATGTGCCGCTGACCTGGGAAAACATGATGATCATCCTGCCCCACGCCTTAATTCTGGCAGCCATCGGATTGATCGAGAGCCTCCTGACTTTGAACCTGGTTTCGGAGCTCACCGATACCCACGGCAAGGCCAGCCAGGAATGCATGGCCCAGGGTGGCGCCAATATCATCACCGGATTTTTTGGCGGCATGGGCGGCTGCGCCATGATCGGCCAGAGCATGATCAACGTGGAGTCTGGTGGTCGT
>JAOZJV010000900.1 GCA_029935695.1 Candidatus Krumholzibacteriia bacterium
GGAATTGAAAGTGGAAAACGGGAAAGTGGTTCGGGTTGATTGCACGGTTGTCGAGTCGAATATCCACCATCCTTCCGACAGCTCTTTGCTGTACGATTGCGTTCGCGTACTTGCTCGTCTTATGGAACGAGACCGGGGTCAAGTTGATACTGCTTTTACCAACCACACCCGGCGAGCCAAAAGAAGATCACTGGGCATTTTGAATGCCAGAACCAAGAAGAAACGCAAACAACTGTATCGGGATTTGCTGTCGGTCACTCATGGCACTGTGAATATGGCTGAAAATATGATGTTTGCAGGGTGCGACCCGGTGATCACGGTCGGCTTGATGCACTTTTCCCGTTTGGCAAAAAGGGTTATCAACCAGACCGAGCGAAGAATACTCCAGGAAGAAACCGTTCCGGCAAGAGAAAAAATTGTCTCCATTTTTGAAGAACATACCGACATCATTATCAAAGATCGGCGTGAAACTTATTACGGTCACAAAATCTGCCTGACTTCCGGTAAATCCGGTCTTTTTCTGGATTGTGTTATCGAAGACGGGAACCCGGCGGACAGTGAGTTGGCGATCGAAATGATCGAACGCCAAAAGGTGATTTACGGTCGGGCACCAAAGCAATCTGCTTTTGATGGCGGCTTTGCCTCCAAGGCAAACTTGTCAGACCTGAAGGCCGCTGGTGTTCAGGACGTAATGTTCTGCAAGAAACGTGGCTTGAAAGTTGTGGACATGGCGAAGAGCACCTGGGTTTACAAAAAGCTGCGGAACTTTCGCGCCGGAATCGAAGGAATGATCTCATTCCTGAAGCGGTGCTTTGGAGTTGGTCGCTGCACTTGGTGTGGTCTTGAATCGTTCAAGTCGTATGTTTGGGGGTCGATTGTCTCAGCGAATTTATTGATCCTGGCGCGGCATACGATGGAATGAAGTAAAGGAGGAACTGCCACAGGGAAATCAAGAGAGTTGGATGAACCGGTGTACCTAAATCTGACTGAAAACGAGCTTGAGGGCCGTCGGCCAGATATTTACACCGCACTTCTGAAGCGGTAAGATAGCCTCAGCAAAACGAAGCCGCAGTCAGACTGCGACCCAGTCGAAAACAGGTTGTTTCCGGATGGGAACTAATTATCTAGTCCCCACACGAAAACCCTTTAGCACCTGAAATTCATTTGTTATAAAGAAATAACGGAATGATTAATCAGCCATATGACAAGATGCTCTTCCCAAGGAGGCATCATAGTCATGGAGGTAACATCCCGTTGAGAAATAAGATACAGCAATAGCTTCTGATTGTCTATCCATTTTTTACCCGCGAGCATGCCAAATAACTCCAAAAAATA
>JAOZJV010000901.1 GCA_029935695.1 Candidatus Krumholzibacteriia bacterium
CTTGCCCACCACGGTCACCATGATGTTCGCCCATGTAGAGACCTTCGCCGAGCGTGTGGAGCATTTTTTGCGAGCCCGGGCAAGTCAGGATAAGACCGGAGGCTACACGGCTTTCATTCCCTGGACTTTTCAGCCATCGAACACGCCATTGATGAAGATTCCACGGTTGAAGAAAATTGTGGAAAGCCAGGGCTACCTGGGGGCCACCGATTATTTGCGGACCCTGGCCATCGCTCGTATTGCTTTGGATAATTTTAAGAACATTCAGGCATCCTGGGTGACCCAGGGGAAGGCCATTGGCCAATTGACTTTGTCTTATGGTGCCAATGATCTGGGCAGCACGATGATGGAAGAGAGTGTAGTCTCTGCCGCTGGAACTGTTCATTCTCTGACGCAGCTGGATTTGGATGAAATGATTCAAGGGGCTGGGTTTGAATCCGTTCAAAGGGATAATGGTTATAATCATTTGAAGTGAAAAGCCCCAGGTAACACACATGGGGCTCGCAGTTCGGATCGTTGAGAATTATTTCAGCATTACCATTTTGTTCATTCTTGTAATGGAGCCCGCTTGGAGTCTAAGAAAATAGACTCCGGAGGACACCTGACTGCCGTTGCCGCTGCGGCCATTCCAGGCAAACTCACTTGTTCCTTCTGGATAAATACCTCCATCAATAAGTTTGGCTACCAACCGGCCTGCTGCATCGTGAATGCTTAAGGTGACAGGTTGTGATTGGCCAAGGACAAAGGTGATTGTGGTGCTCGGATTAAAGGGATTGGGGTAACAACTGTTCAAATGAACCACTGTGGGAGTCTCATCAAATTCAGGGACAGGCGACAATGTTGCTTCGGTGATTTGAATGATTTGATCAGCCGGAATGTCGTATATTTCCTGAGTGGTTCCGTTTGGCCAGCGAATTTCCAAAACATCGACCATGGTGTTGGGCCCCAGGCCAAAATGTATGCGCTGATGATTTTGTGCACGACAATGTGATCCGGCATTTTGTTCTCGAAGCTGGGTGATGCCACCAGCTGTGGCGTGCAATTGGGCACCGACCCCGTCTCTGTTGGAAACTACTCCCTCTAATTCAATTTCAATCCAATGGTTTTCATTGCCCTGATTTTTGAAGAGGAAGGTGGGGCCATCAAATTCGAAAGGGGGTTTTGAAATACCGTTGGTGACAGAGATATCCAAAAACCCATTATTATCGAAGTCGACTGTTGAAACGCCATCACCGCGACCAAGGTTGTTGCCCGCAGCACCTCCTGCAGCTGGAACTTTGGAAAAAGTAATACTAATTATTTCTTGATTTATTATTACTGGTTTTTTTTAAC
>JAOZJV010000367.1 GCA_029935695.1 Candidatus Krumholzibacteriia bacterium
GTTATATACCATCCGCTTGGGCTTGCACCCTGTATCTGGCCTGAAAAGTCGTCTGACCCCTTCGCGTTATCCTCAGCTTCGGTATGGGAAAATTCTATCAGCCGTGCCTCTGCCTGTGCTATGATAGCAACTTGATAGTTTCGATTTCATGCATGTGATGAATTCTTCCAGGCCTGACCGAAACGGGCCCTCCAACACTTCCTTTAACTCGCCAATGGGAGCCCCACTATGAAGATGATCCGGCTACAATCCTTGATTTTGCTCGTCTTACTCCTGGCAACCACAGTTGTCTGGTCCGCCGAAGATGCCCTGGAAACAAGGCTCGCCTCCAGCTCGGAATTGAGGGCCTTCGCCCCGGTCCAGGGAGGTTTCACCACTACTCCTAACCTGGATCTGCCCTACGCCCCAAACCGTCTGCTTGTGCAATTCAAGGCTGATGCCGTGGATAAATCCATGGGACTCAACATTCCTCACGACCGTGGTTCCAAAGTCACCGATGCGGTGACGGGAATCGCCTCGATCGATGATATGGCCGAGGAGGCCGGGGTGCTCAGTATCGAGCGGCCCTATATCCGGCTCAAAGATTCTCAAAAAGCTCAGATCACCGGTACTGACCGGTGGTACATGTATAAATTCGAGAACGTCGAGGATTTGCAGGATCTGGCCACTCGGTTCGCCAGTGACAAGTCCATCCAGGCCGTCTCCCTGGACTGGAAAGCCTATCCCGCCGCCGTGCCCAATGATCCTCTGTATTCCGATCACTGGGGACACAACAATACCGCACAGATGATCAGCTACGACTGGTCCGTGCACGACCACGTGGGACCCACCGTCGGCACCGTCGGTTTCGATGCCAACGCGCAAGGCGCCTGGGATGTCACCTACGGTTCCTCGAGTGTCGTAATTGCCATTATCGACAGTGGTGTGGATGCCGGGCATCCGGATCTGCGCCAGGTTGCCGGCTACGATTACGGCGACAATGACAGCAATCCTGACGACGACAGTTCCCAGGCCGGCCATGGCACCGCCTGCGCTGGTGTGGCCGCCGCCATCGCCAACAACAATCAGGGCGTAACCGGTATTGCCGGTGGCGCCAGCATCATGGCTCTGAAGGTCGCCAACAGTGCGGGATCCATGTACTTCTCCTCGATCCAGAATGCCCTTTACCATGCCGCTGACAATGGTGCCGACATTGCTTCCATGAGCCTTGGCGCTGCTATTTCCAGTGACTCGGCCACTGATGCGGCGATCCTCTACGCCTACAACGCAGGTTGCACCATTCTGGCTGCCACCGGTAACGAGAACGCTTCAACCATCAGCTATCCGGCCATCAACAGCTATGTCATGGGTGTCGGTGCCGCTTCGCCCTGCGGCGATCGCAAGCGTTCGTCCAGTAGCAGCTCCGAAGTCAATTCTGGCGTGAACACCGATCCCAATGGTTACACCTGTGACGGTGAGCGCTGGTGGGGATCGAACTACGGTACCAGCGTGCAGGATGCATCCGGGGCCGTCGATGTCATTGCTCCAACCATTCTGCCCACCACTGACATTCAGGGTTCGGGTGGCTATGACAGCAGCGATTACAGCGGCTTCTTCAATGGCACCAGCTGCGCCACTCCATACGCCGCCGGTGTGGCCGCCCTGGTTAAATCTCAGAACCCAACCTGGACTCCGGCACAAGTCTGGAATCAGGTCGTGACAACTGCTCAGGATGTGACCAACGTCGAGTCCGGTGCCGGCTGGGATCGCTACTCCGGATATGGCATGGTCGATGCGGAAGCCGCCGTCGGTGGCGGAACACCGCCCTCTGATCCTCCCGTGGCTGCCTTCACTGGCGCCCCCACCAGCGGTGTGGCTCCCCTGTCGGTCAGCTTTACCGACCAGTCTTCCAACAACCCCACAAGCTGGAGCTGGAACTTTGGAGACGGTGGCACATCCACCGCCCAGAACCCCAGCCACAACTACACAAACTCCGGTGACTACAGCGTCACCCTGACGGTGTCCAACGAGTTCGGATCGGACAACCAGACCCGGACCAGCTACATCTCGGTGACCGATCCTGCCGACACCTATGCCACTCCTCCTTACAGCACCGGGTTCGAGGGCGGGGCCGTCGACCAGTTCTGGACCATGTACGAGGGAACCGAGGGCCGGATCCAGCTCACGACTGCCAACACTCCTCACGGCGGCAGCTATCACCTGGTGATGGATGACTACAACAACGGCGGCAGCTACAGCCAGAATGAGGCATGGTTGCAGTTGAATCTGGCCGGCCAGAGCCAGGTTGACCTGGCCTTCTGGTGGAAAGATTTCTCCGACGAGACTCACACCCAGGATGGCGTGTATTTCTCTGACAACGGCGGAGCCAGCTTCGTGAAGGTGCTGGACCTTAACGGTGCCAGCTACACTAACAACGTGTGGCGTGAGTTCACTATGGACTTGGATGCAGCAGCTTCCGGTGCCGGCCTGAACATGACTGGCAACTTCGTTGTTAAGTTTCAGCAGTATGACAACTATGCCGCCACCACAGACGGTATGGCTTTCGACGACATCAGCGTGACCACTGGTGCGGCTGGCCTGCCTCCGGTAGCCGCCTTCAATGGTACACCCACCAGTGGCGACTCTCCTTTGGTTGTTCAATTCACGGACGCCTCCACCGAGAGCCCCACCAGTTGGAGCTGGAACTTCGGCGACGGCGGATCTTCCACGGCCCAGAGCCCCGGCCACACCTACAATGCAGCCGGGTCTTACACCGTCACCCTGACAGCCAGCAATGCCTTCGGCTCTGATGCCGAGACAAAAACAAACTACATCACCGTGACCCAGCCCGGCGTCGCGCCCACAGCCAACTTCACGGCCACACCCACCAGTGGCGATTTCCCGTTGGTGGTGCAGTTCTCTGACACCTCCTCGGATAACCCCACCAGCTGGAGCTGGAGTTTCGGCGATGGTGGAACCTCCACAACCCAGAGCCCCAGTCACACCTACAGTGCGGCCGGCGTCTACACCGTCACCCTGACGGCAAGCAACGCTTACGGCTCGGATGCCGAGACCAGGGTGGACCTCATCACGGTCACCGATCCCGGCGGAGCCGGCGGTGTCTGGGAGACTATCACCTATGACGATTTCGAGGGTGGTCTTGGCAACTACACCGATGGTGGCAGAGATTGCTCCCTGTATACCGGAGGCAACTACGCTTATGGTGGCAGCAACGCCATGGACATTCAGGACAACTCGGGCGTGTCCTCGTCCTTCTACCATACCGGCAGCTACAACGTGAGCGGGTACGTGGAATTGGAGGTCGAGTTCAACTTTATCGCCATTTCCATGGACAGGACAACCGAGGACTTCTGGGTGCAATACTTCGACGGGTCGTCCTGGTACACCGTCGCGGCCTTTGCCAAAGGGATTGATTTTGACAATGGTGTTTTCTACTCGGCAACAGTCACCATTCCCTCGTCGTCCTACAATTACGCCACTGCCGCCAAGCTGCGCTTTATGTGTGACGCCAGCGGCAACCGGGATGATGTCTACATTGACAACATCGAGTTCCGCGGTCTGACTGCCGGTGGTGCGAACGAAGGCTTTGTCATGAACGACGGGCAGGCGCTGCCCCAGGTGGTGACTTTAAAGGGCAATTTCCCCAACCCCTTCAACCCGATGACCAACATCGAGTTCTCCCTGCCGCGTGAGATGCCCGTCAACCTGACGGTCTACAACTTGCGTGGCCAGGTGGTCGAGGTTCTTGTGAACGAAACCCTGAATGAGGGTCACCAGAGCATCACCTGGCAGGCTGCCGATCATCCCAGCGGTGTGTACTTCTACCGTTTGGAGACTCCGGTCTTCAGCGAGACTCGCAAGATGGTAATGTTGAAATAAGCCAAATCCTCATTTGGTGAGAGAGCGCCCTGGACCTGGTCCGGGGCGCTCTCTGGGATGTTGGGCATGTCCTGGCCAAAATATGAGCCCCCACCATACAGCGGAGGCTCACTCTAGATCCCGGGGTTCCTTACCGATAGGATGAGTTCATCACCCTTACTTGAAAAGAGCCTTCACCTGGTCCCAGGTTTCATTGCTGGTCGTTACGGCGCTCTCTTCGATGACTTCGAAAATGAAATGCAAAGTTCCGGCTTCATCACAGAACTCGCTGGGCACCAGTAACGCCTCGTATTCCATCTTTATTCCATACACTCCTGGACCAGGCAATTGGCCGCTGCATGAGTTCTGACCAGAGCAGAAACAAAACTCCTCAAAGCATTCGACTCCTCCATCAACACGAAATAATTCGATGTTTTTTTCACGAAAACCGCAAGCTTGTATTTCAAGGCTGTAGTTGATCGGTTCGGTGCAGGAAAAAAACACTGTCAGGCCAGCTATTGCCTGGGGAACAGGGTTGACGATTACTGAGTTGGGGTAGTTAAGGT
>JAOZJV010000368.1:0-3902 GCA_029935695.1 Candidatus Krumholzibacteriia bacterium
GTGAGTGATGTGATGAATAAATACGCAGGCCAGCGGGATGCTGAACTGATCACCGTTCATTTGGACTTTTATAAAAATGGCGAACATTTTTCAACTTTGACCGCAGACAGTGGTTCAGCTGATTTGAATACCAACGATATTTTCACCTGGGGCAATGTGGTCGTGGTGACTGATGACGGCCGGAAGCTTGAAACCGAAGAACTCTATTTCGACAATGAAACCCAGCTCATTCACAACGATGTTTTTGATCGTTTTACCCGTGATGGGGATGTGATTGAGGGAATCGGACTGGAGGCTACGCCCGATCTGGAGTACATTGAGATAAAGCAGAAGGTAGAAGCCGATGTCCTGGACAACGAACAATCTCAAAGGTGAATCCTGGTGACTGAAAACCCATCCTCTACCCAACACATCATGAAAGCCCAGGGATTGCGCAAGGTCTATCGCGGCCGGGCAGTTGTCGACGGTGTTGATCTGGAACTGCGGCAGGGCGAAGTGGTGGGACTGCTGGGCCCCAATGGCGCCGGTAAGACCACTAGTTTTTATATGATTGTGGGCTTTATTTCCCCTGACAAGGGCCAGGTGTTCCTGGATGATAAGAATATTTCAAAACTGCCCATGTACAAAAGGGCTCGTCTTGGGATAGGCTACCTTCCACAGGAAAGCAGTATCTTCCGCCAGCTGACGGTGGAGCAGAATATCATGGCCATCCTGCAGAGCGTGAAGATGAAGCGCAGCGAGCGCAAAGAGCGCCAGGATGAGTTGCTGGAGATGATGGGCGTCACCCACATCCGAAAAAGTTTTGGTTTCCAGCTTTCCGGCGGCGAGCGCCGCCGGGTGGAGATTGCCCGGGCTCTGGTGACCCGGCCCAAATTTATCCTTCTGGACGAACCCTTTGCCGGCATCGATCCCATTGCCGTGGCCGACCTGCAGACCGTGGTCACCCAGTTGAAGGATCAGGGTATCGGCATCCTGATCACTGACCACAATGTTCGGGAGACACTGACGATCACCGACCGCGCGTACATTCTTTTTGAGGGGAAAATCGAGCTGTCGGGAAATGCCGAAGAAATTGTATCATCGGACAAGGCTCGGGCCATCTACCTGGGCGAGTCGTTCCGCTTATAGATTCTTACGGTCGTGGATGGATCCACGGCTGAGACAAGTGATTTGAAAGGAAACAAAGTGGCCAAAATAGGTCTCCACATGGGGCTGAAACAGACCCAGAATATTGTCATGACCCAGCGCCTCCAGCAGGCTCTCAAACTGCTGCAGGTGCCCACCCTGGAGTTGGAACAGATCCTGCGCAAGGAACTGGTTGAAAATCCCCTGCTGGAAGAAATTGATCACGACGAGGAAGTTGAAGAAGTCAACCAACTGGAAGATGCCGTCACCGAGGCTGATGGCCACGAAAGGGAAAAAGATCCCGAACCCCAGAATGAAGATCGCGATTGGGGCGACAGCTTCGATGATGGTTTTCGCGGCATCACCAACGAGCGCGGGTATGACGAAGAAGACGAAATGGAACGCCCCCAGAAGTATATTCCTTCGGGGCAGGAAGATCTGACGGAACAGTTGCATCTGGTTTTACCCGAAGGTCAGGAACGTTCCATCGGAGAGTACATCATCGGGTGCCTCGGTGGTGACGGCATGCTGGTTTGTCCTTTGGATGAAATTGCTGCTTTTTTTGAAGTGGACGAGCAGGTCGTGGAAGATGTTCTGACTATTATTCAGGGCTTTGATCCTCCTGGGGTGGGGGCTCGTGATATTCCCGAATGCCTTTTGCTTCAGCTGTCGGCCAGGGGTCAGGCCGATTCCGATGAAGCCCACATTGTGATCCATCATTTTGAAGCACTCAAAAACCGAAAATTCGGCGACATTGCCCGGGAGATGAAAATCACTCCCAAACAGGTTCAGGATATCGCCCAGAACATCGGCGAACTGGATCCACGTCCGGGACTGAGCGAAGGCACTGAAGGGGCCCGGGCCATCACCCCGGATCTGGAAGTCGTGAAAATTGATGAATCAAAGAACCTGTACTCCGTGTACCTCAACGACACCAATTTACCCCGGTTGCGGGTCAGCAATGCCTACGAGGGCAAAACCGGTCCCAACGAGGATGACGTCAAATTCATCAATGAAAAAAAGAGCCATGCCGAATGGGTGATTAAAACCATCGAACAACGCCGGCGCACCATGATCAAGGTGATGGAAGCCATCGTCGAAGCTCAGCATGAGTTTTTCGAAAAAGGCTCCATTGCCCTGCGGCCGCTGACTTTGCAGCAGGTGGCGTCTGTGATCGGCATGCACGAAAGCACCGTCTCGAGGGTGACCAGACAGAAATATGTGCAAACACCCCGGGGTGTTTTTCCCTTGAAATTCTTCTTCAGTGCCGGTCTGGACAGTTCCGGTGCCGAAGGTGAGATCAGCGCCAAGGCCGTCAAGGTGATGATCAGGGATATTGTAGAAAACGAAAACTCATCCAAACCTTTAAGCGACAAGAAAATTGTCGATATGTTGCAGGGAAATAATCTGAAGATTGCGCGAAGAACCGTAGCAAAGTACCGTGAGCAGATGGGCATCCTGAGCGCGCGCATGCGCAAACAGTTCTAGGACACCCTGAAGCATACGGTACATCCACGAAAAGTCAGAAAAGAGGAGGCCTTCATGGAAAAGGAAATCATCACTCGTCACTTCAATCTTGGTGAAGATCAGACGGTTATGGTTGAAGAGGCTATTGATAAGCTGGAAAAATTCAGCCCGCGGCCTGTCCAGTCCCTGAAGTTGACTATCAATCATGAAGCTGGTCAATTTTTTGCCGAAGGCGTTCTGCATTTGAAAAACAATGAATTCCGTGCCAAGGGCGAAGGCCGTGAACCGGAAATCTGTGTGGTGGAATTCACCGAGAACCTGCGCAAGCAACTGGCCAAGTTCAAAGGAAAAATCAGCGGCAAACAAAAGGGCGGCGATGGTGGCCTGGGCAAGGCCATGATCGATGGCGATGTTTATCTTGCTGATGATGCCGCCGAGGGTTTTGTATTGCGCGCCATGGATGTGGCAGGGGCCAAAGAAGCTTTCACGGATACTGAGCTGCCTTTCCTGGTGTTCCGCAACGTGGAGAACAGCCGGGTTGGTGTGGTGTACGAATTGGATAATGGTGACTTGGGTTACATGGAAAGCAACAGCGACTAGCCATGATCAAAGTGACTGTTGAGAGTCTCTATCAGGACTTGAAAAAATCCCTGGATTTGACATTCCTGGTGGACTGTCCGCCAGAACCATCATTGGTCCATGCCCGTGACGTGCATCGTCCGGGCATGGCGTTGATGGGTTTCGCCGAAAATTTTCAGGCCGATCGCATTCAGGTTTTTGGAGAGTCAGAAAATGCATTTCTGGTCACCTTGAACCAAGAGGACCAGCGCACTGCCGTGGGCCGAGTGCTGGACCTGAATCCGCCGGTGGTTTTTGTGGCCCGGGGCCACAGCCTTGCGCCCTCGGTTCAGGAACTCATGATTGAGCGGGGTGTGCCTGCACTGCAATCTCCGCTGACTGCTGTGGAACTGCTCACCGGTTTGAACCACTTCCTTGAAAAAGCATTCCAGCCTCACACCGAAACCCACGGCACGTTGGTGGATGTGTACGGTGTCGGCTTGCTGTTCACCGGTCGCAGTGGTATTGGGAAATCCGAATGCGCCCTGGACCTCATCGAACGCGGTCACCGTCTGGTGGCTGATGATATCGTGGAAATCACCCGCACCCCCGATGATGTTCTGATTGGTCGGTACCGGGAAGTCCTGCGCCACCACCTGGAAATCAGGGGAGTGGGGCCCATGGATGTGCAGGCTATTTTTGGAATCCGCGCCATCCGCATGCAGAAACGCATTGAGGTTGAAGTCCAGCTT
>JAOZJV010000368.1:3912-4415 GCA_029935695.1 Candidatus Krumholzibacteriia bacterium
TCGGTCGACTATGAACGGGTCGGCATGGACACGGTGTACACTGATTTTCTGGGTGTGAAAATTCCCAAAGTCATCGTGCCTCTTTTTCCTGGCAAGAATATCACAGTGATCGGTGAAGTGATCGCTCTGAACTTCATGCTCAACATCTATGGTTACGATGCGGCTCAGGTGCTTAATGAGCGCATCATCGCAACCATGAAAACCAGTGACCGTCTGCGGGACTATCTGCAGCAGGATCCGGAGTAAGATGATTCCCATCGTTAAACCAGCCAGAACCCTGGTCATCACCCACGGGTCCATCGGGTTGGAATTGAAAAATGTGGTCGAAATGATTCTCGGCCCCACCGAAGGTCTCGATGCCATGACCAACAGTGGCAAGTCCGCCCCTGAAATCACCAGGGATGTGACCGCCTGGCTGGACCAGGAGGCTTCCGAGAAGGAGCCGAGTTCCTGTCTCATTATGATCGATGACTATGCCGGAAGTTGTGCCACTGCGGCTCAGA
>JAOZJV010000369.1 GCA_029935695.1 Candidatus Krumholzibacteriia bacterium
CGGTGATCGAATACCTGTTGGACAACCCCAAGGATGAGCTGGCCGGCGTGATCACCCTGGCCAACGATGTTCCGGTGACCGTGGCCACTGTTGCTGAACATTTCAAACTGCCCACCATTGGCCTGGGGGCTGCCCGCATTGCTGCAGATAAGCTCCTGATGAAAAATGTTTTCCACGAAAACAAAGTCCCCACTCCTGCTTTTCGTCATGTGACTTGTCTTGATGATGTTCTCAGCGCCGCCCGGGACTGGGAATGGCCCATCGTCCTGAAACCCGTGGACGGAAGAGGCGCCCGGGGCGTTCTGCTGTTGGACGAAACAATTGACATGGAGTGGGCCTGGCAGGAATCCCTCGGATTTTCCACCGTGGGCCGATTGATGGTTGAAAACTTCGTGGAAGGCCCGCAGATCAGCACCGAATCCATGATGGTTGATGGAAAATGCTACACCGCCGCTTATGCTGACCGGAATTATCAGCGTCTGAGCCAGTTCCGGCCTTATATTATTGAAGACGGGGGCACCCAGCCTGCCCAATTGACGGCCTACCAGAGATGGTCCATCAATGACCTGGTGGAAAAGGCAGCCTTGGCCATGGGCATCACCAGCGGCATCGTCAAAGGTGATATTGTGGTGGGTCCGGATGGTCCCTGCGTCATCGAAATTGCCGCCCGTCTGAGCGGTGGTTATTTTGCCACGGATCAAATCCCCCTGGCCACCGGTGTGGACCTTGTCCATCTGACCATCATGCTGGCGGTGGGTCAGAAAGTAACACCCGAAATGCTGAAACCCACCGTGGATTACGGCGTGGCCATTCGCTACTTTTTCCCCCCGGAAGGAAAGATCAAGGCGATCCGGGGCATGGAGAAACTGGCCGAAATTTGTGGTGTTCGAAAATCCCTCATCTACCGCCAAATAGGAGAGAACCAGCCCACGGTCAAAGCCCATCCCGACCGGGCCGGTTTTGTGATCGCCATGGGTGCGGGCCGGGAGGAAGCCCAGGCCAGAGTTGAAAAAGCCATCCAGGCCATCGATTTTGATGTTGATAAACCCGGCGATTCTGTCGCCTCAGAGGAAAGATAAACCATGCAATATTGCACTCGATGCTTGAACCCCGAAAACATTTACGGAGGCATTTCCTTCAATGAGGAAGGCGTATGCAACCGCTGCATCGGGCATGAGCAATACACCAATAATTTTCCCACCCCCAGTGAACGTGCGGCCAAACGCCAACAGTTTGTGGACATCCTTGAGCGGTACCGCAGCAAGGACGGCAGCAACTATGACATGATCATCCCCGTCAGCGGCGGCAAGGACAGCCTCTACCAAGTGCATATCATGAAAAAAGAGATGGGATTCAATCCCCTGCTGGTCACTTTCAATCATACTTTCAACACTAAAACAGGCGTGTATAACCTGGCCAACATGGTTGAAAAACTGGGGGTGGATCTCATCCGCTTCACACCCAACCCGCAACTGGTCCCCAAACTGTCCCGCCTGAGCATGGAAAAATTCGGTGACTCCTGCTGGCACTGCCATTGCGGAATTTTCACTTTCCCTCTGCGGGTTGCCCACCAACAGCGCATCCCCCTGCTTGTTTCCCAGGAAAAGTATTATGGCATCCTGTCAGCTGAAGGAGGCTTGTACAACAAGGTCGATCCCAAGGATCGCATTTTTGGTATCCGCGCCGAAGCCGAGGACATGATCAACGAAGAGCGGGGTATTTACCGCAAGGATCTGGTGCAATACATGCGTCCACCCCAGGAAGAGCTGGACGAAATCGGCGTGCGCGGTATCTGCATCACCGATTTTATTCAGTGGGACAGCAAGGAAATCACCGAATTCCTCATCAAGGAATACGGCTTCAAAACCAAGGCTCACGACCGCACCTATGATTGTTACGCCAATGCCGAATGCCACCACTGCAGCGGTGTTCACGACTACATGCGTTATTTGAAGGTGGGTCACGGACGGGCCACCGACGACGCCGGCATTGACATCCGCAAAGGTTTGATGACCCGGCAGCAAGGCATCGAAATGGTAAGGCAGTACGATGCCCGCACGCCAGTGGACATGGAGATATATCTGCAGCGCATCAACATGACCCGGGAAGAGTTTTACGCCATCATGGACACCAAGCGGAATCCTGATTTCTGGTCAAAAGATGAAACAGGGAAGTGGATTCCCGCCGATTCGGTTGTCAACCATCCTGGCCCCGCGGAAGAGCCCAACATGGGTTATGAGAGAACAGAACATCCGGTTGATGAGGCGGATGATCAACATCTGATCATGTAGGATGGTGCCCCTTTGCTGCGCCGCAGGTGTCTGTGGCGCAGCCTAAATTTTTCTCTTCATGAATTCTTTGTCAGATAATACCCAAAAGTCCGCTTCAGGGCTCCGATAATACCCATGGTCTTGAACCAATGGGGATTCCTGCCCAGAATTCGCGGCACCATATAAAAAAAGAAAATGGGCACAAACGCCACTTCAGAACTACCACCAAACTTGACAATATTTCTTTTGAAAGGGCTCCACTGGCACTGCATGTGATACAGCAGTTTTTGGTATCTGACGATTTTGCGGTTGGAGAGGCCAGGCATTTTCAGGGGGGATCCCTGATGAAAGCTTGCGGGAATATCCCCCTCTTCACGATTGTAATATCCTTTTTCAATGCAGTAATCGTACAATTCGGTCCCCACAAAGGGTACAAAAATCGTGTACTGGATCTCGCTCAGATCCAACTTGCCCACTAAGTCATAG
Source organism: Candidatus Krumholzibacteriia bacterium (assembly GCA_029935695.1). Taxonomy (GTDB): domain Bacteria; phylum Krumholzibacteriota; class Krumholzibacteriia; order LZORAL124-64-63; family LZORAL124-64-63; genus LZORAL124-64-63. Next base: position 2,757 of record JAOZJV010000369.1, read on the forward strand.
GTCTTCAGGTAAGATTGATCATCCTGCTCCGGAAGCCCCACCATGGTCGAGGCTCTGACGATCACACCTGCGGAGCTGGCTTCTTTGAAGGCCCGCTCCAGCACCTCGTTGGACATTTTCCGTTTTAAATGTTTTTTGCGGTAGGGTTCGTCACCGGATTCAAGTCCGATGCACACACGGTAACCACCGGCCTCTTTGAAGAGCTTCATTTTTTCGCGGGTAATTTTTTCGGGTCTTTCGCTGATGGACAGGTCCACCTGCACATGTTTTTTGAACTGCCTGACCAGATCTTTGAGGTCATCTTCGCTCGTCAGGAAAGAGTCATCAACAAACTGAAGATAATCCAGGGGATACAAGGCCTTGAAAGCAACAATCTCATCAGTCAATCGAGATACAGACTTTAAACGAAACCACTTACCCAAACCTTTGTATGATTTTCGGACAAACGGCATGGAGCAATAGGTGCATTGATGAGGGCACCCTCGGCCCCGTTCAAAAACAGCCGCACATTTGGCTCCGGGTTTGGCATAGGGCAGGTGAGAGTTTTCGAAATAATGGCGGTCGTCGAATAATTTCCAATCGGGGAAAGGCAGGGCATCCATGTCTTCCACCAGGTGAGCAAGTGGGTTGTACCTGATTTTCCCTTGATCCAGATAACAGAGGTTCGGAACTTCCCTCAGATCTCCCTCAGCCTCAAGACATTGCAATAACGCTGGCAATGCAAGTTCACATTCCCCCATCAGCACCTTGCCAAAAACCCTCACGCACTCATCTGCAGCCAGCGTAGGATGGGGCCCGCCTGCTACCGCTGGTATTTTCAGATGTTCTATCTTTTTCTGCAGCCTGGTGGCGAATTTGAAATCGGTGCTGGTCACGGAATAACCCACCACATCAGGTTTGATGCGGGTCACTTCGCGGAGGAACTCTTCCTCCATATCACTTTGTTTGATGAAGGTACCGTCGAACAGAAAAGATTCGAAACCGGCTTCCTTGATAATCGCAGATAAAAGGGCAATACCAATCTGATGAGATGGTGCCTGTGATGCATTGGGGAATACAAATAAAAAACGCAAATTTGTCTGCACTTTCAGCTATAAATCTATTTCAACCGACCCTGGCGGCATTTCATATGGCCAGACGGGAAGCCCTGTCCCGGCAGGATCCGTTGCTTCTTCCCGATCAACAAGAACTGGTTGACCGATCTTATGCCAAAGCTCCCTGAAACGCGGATTGGCATCAACATTCAAATCAAATGATTTGGCCAGATGCAGATATTCAAGAGCCAGGTCCGAATCGCCGGTGTCGAGGCAGATAAAACTATAATCCACCGCTGATTTGGCCATGTTGCTGTGCATTTTTCCCCGGTGAGCCGCAAGTCCAATCTTGTCTTCAGGAAGATTATCCAGAATATCCGTTTTGGTCCGGTAAAGCTCCATCAGCAACAACTTGGTCTTGGCTCCCGCTGCAACACTCTGCCCTGAATGCTCCCGGTAATTGCAAAGCAAATCCTTGATGTATCCGGTGTCATGGCGCAGGTTGAGTTTCAGTTTCAGATCAAGATCCATGGCCCAGTGAAATTGTTCATTGTATCCCCCCACTGCCAGCAATCTGCCTTTATGAATCAACATGGCAGATGGAACAGTGA
>JAOZJV010000014.1 GCA_029935695.1 Candidatus Krumholzibacteriia bacterium
ACGGGCTGCTTCCACCGCCGCGTTCAACGCCAGCAAATTGGTTTGGAAAGCAATTTCATCAATGGTTTTGATAATGCGTGCAGTTTCATCAGACGAATCCTTGATCTTCTCGATGGCATCGGTCATACGCTCCATGGCATCCTGACCCGTCTCAGCCACACCCTGCAATTTGCTGCTCAGATCATTGGCCTCGCTGGCATTGCCGGCATTCTCTTTGGTCATGGCCGCCATCTCTTCCAGGGTGGCGGATGTTTCTTCCAGACTGGAGGCCTGGGTGCTCGCCCCATCGGCCATGTCCTGACTGGCCTGAGCCACCTGCCCTGAAGCAACACTGACCTGCTCGCTGCCTTTGCCCAGATCATCCATCACCCTTGTCAGGGAGGTGACGATGCTGCGGGTGATGACAATGCCCAAACCAATACCCAGCACTACCGCAATAAGGCTCAGAACTGAAACGGCAAGCTTTGTTTGCTGGGCTGCCTTGAGCATCTCTGTATCGGTCATCACATTGGTGCTGACCAGGTGGCCTGCTTCATTTAATATTTTCCGAACTTCATGCAGCATGGGAAGTGTCTTTCCCGCAAAAATTTCCTGGGCCGCCAGCAACCCCGCCACTTCGATCTCGTCCAAGGCGATGAACTCATCAATACCCGCCTGCACTTTGTGAGCAATGGGAGATGTCGTATCCATGAACAAGGCCAATGCATCACCCTCTTCATCCATCTTCATCAAGGCATCAATGGTCTGGGCACTCTTGTGCAAATCAGCATGATTCTTTTCCACGTTTGTCCAAATGGCCGCAAATTCATGGTTTTCGGCTTTTTTGTGCTCAATTTCTTCACTGTACAACCATTGACCAAAACTGCACTTATGGGGATCCTTCTGAACACCTGTCAGATCTTCCACCGTGGCATCCAAAAATGCATTTGTGATATGAGCTTCCCAAGCCTGGTGAGCAATTTTAGCTGCCTGCAGGTGGCTTGCCATATGAATATCTGCCGGGTGATAATGGTCAAGAATTTCTGATGCACTCTCATGCAAGTGCCTGTGAGGTGCTTCAATTCGGGTCAGCAGAGCATCGATTCCAGGAGCCAGGTGCTCCGCATGCTGGCGCTCTTTACTGTCGAGCCACTTTCCAAGTTTGCACTGGGTAGGATCCAATTTGACGCTTAATTCGTTGATTTCTTCATCGGTGATCAGTTCACCAACTTTATTGGCCCAATTCAAGTGGCCAATTTCTATTTGTAGCACTTGACCAGCCAGTTTGTTGCCCTCAATGACTTCTCCAGCATTGGTCACGATACCGCCAATACCCAGCAGCGACCACACACCAACCACGCACAACAAAGTCAACACAGTACCAAACCCCGCGCCGACCTTTTTCCCTAAGCTCCAGTTCCCAAACATCCCGATCCTCCTGATTATCCAATCCGCCCATCACCGCCCTGGGGCAGTTTATTGAAATTCGCTTTCAATTGATCGGTTGATTAAAGGATTACTTAAGAATTTTATTGGGACTTTTCCCTAGTGAGAATTACCTAAACCCCTCTAATCTAATAGGGCTTTACTTAATGCGCGGCCTGCAGAAACCAAAACGCCCCACCCAAATCCGGGTGAGGCGCCTGGCTCAAAAATCACCTAAATCGATTAAAGTTCAATCATTTCATCCTCTGTAAGAGGAATCACTCCTGCCGGAATTGAAGCCTGCGCGCCCGAAGGAATATTGGACACCTCGGCTTGGCCCCAGGCTGCCGGAGCCGCTGTGGGTGCACTGGTTTTTTTAGCCCGTCTTGCCGGAGTTGCATCCAGCATCCGGGTACCGGAATTGCCTCCGTTGACGATGGAGCTGAGGGTTTCAACCATTCCGTTCAATTCCCGAGCCTGACCGGAAAGCTCTTCACTGGCCGATGCCGATTCCTCCGCATTGGCAGCGTTACTCTGAGTAACCTGATCAAGCTGACTCACCGCGCGGTTGATTTCACCGACGCTGCGGCTCTGCTCTTCATTGGAAGTGCTGACGGCCTCCACAAGTTCACTCACCCGGCTCACTCCGCTGACGATTTCACCCAGAATTTCGGTCACTTCCTGGGTCACGACCACACCACCGTTGGCGTTGACCTGCGACTGGTCGATCAACTCGGCGGTATCCTTGGCCGCCTCGGCGCTGCGCTGGGCCAGATTCCTGACTTCTTCAGCCACCACTGCGAATCCCTTGCCCGCATCGCCAGCCCGGGCCGCTTCCACTGCCGCGTTCAGGGCCAGCAAATTGGTTTGGAAAGCAATTTCATCAATGGTCTTGATGATGTTCGCCGTCTGGTCCGAAGAGTCTTTGATCTTCTCGATGGCACCGGTCATGCGTCCCATGGCATCCTGCCCGGTTTGGGCCACAGTCTGCAGCCCGGAGGTCAGATCATTGGCCTCATTGGCATTGCCGGCGTTCTCTTTGGTCATGGATGCCATCTCTTCCAAAGTGGCTGACGTTTCTTCCAGGCTGGACGCCTGGTGGCTTGCGCCATCGGCCATGTCCTGACTGGCCTGGGCCACCTGACCTGCTGCCACAGTCACTTGCTCGCTGCCACGGCCAAGATCATCCATCACCCTGGTCAGGGCCTTGACGATGCCACGGGTGATGATGATTCCCATGCCAACACCCAAAATCACCGCCAAGATGCTCAAAATAGAGACGGCCATTTTGGTAGACTGGGCTTTACTCAGCATTTCTTCATCAGTCATCACGTTTTCAGACACCAAATGGGCTGCTTCACCCAGCAGGTGTTTCACTTCGTTGAGGGCATCACTGGTCTTGGTGGCGTAAATTTCCTGGGCCTTGAGCATGCCGGCCACTTCTTTATGATCCAGCACCATGAAAGCATCAATCCCTTTCAAAACCTTTTTTGCGGCCGGGTCAATTTCGTTGTTAAAATGTGCCAAAGCTTCATATTCATTGTAGGAGCGCAAGAGAGTATCGACAGTTTTTGCGCTGTGGTGCAAATGCGCATGGTTTTTTTCCACGTCATTCCATATGGCGGCAAACTCTGGAGAGTCTGTTTTCTTCTCCTGAGTCTCAGCATTGTAGAGCCATTTTCCAAAATCACATTGAGTGGGATCCATGGTGACACCAGCCAGGTCATTGATATTTTCATCTAAAAATGCGCCCGATACCTTAGCCTTCCAATGCAGATGAGCAATTTTTGCTTCCTGCAAAAAATTGGCCATGCCCAGATCCGCCTGACGGAAGTGATTGCCAATTTCCAATGCGCTATCATGGAGATTCTTATGGGGCTCTTCAATCCGACCCAAAATACTGGCTAAGCCGGGAACAAAATTCTCAGCCTCCTGGCGCTCCTGGCTGTAGTACCACTTGCCGAAACCACACTTGTGCGGATCAGTTTGAACAGTGAGTTCGGTCACCGCATCATCGGTGATCAGTGCCCCCACCTGATTGGCCCAATTCAGGTGATCGACCTCTCTCTGAACAATCAAACCTTTGAGTTTGTTGCCATCGATGACCTCTGTGGCATTATCAACAATGCCACCGACACCCAGCAAGGACCAAACACCCACCACGCACAACAAACCAAGAATGGTTCCAAAGCCAGTCCCAATCTTCTTACCCAGGCTCCAATTGCTAAACATCGTCCTCTCCTCAGCAGATATTTCTCCGTTGATGACCCTCTGTTTTAATCGGCTTTCTATTTTTTACATCGGACGGCACCAGTGTTTTCTTTAGTTTTATTCTCCCAGTAACACCCTAGGGGAAACCTCCAGATATCCTACCGGATTCCCCGGGTTTTGGTCTAAACTTTCCACTGAACCACATTACCCAAAAGCCTCGCCCATTATTGGACGAGGCTCCTGGTTTTCAACGGGACAAAAGAATCAGAGTTCGATCATTTCATCCTCAGTCAGAGGGATCACTCCTGCAGGAACTGAAGCCTGTCCACCCGAGGGAACATTGGATACCTCGGTGGGAGTCCAGGCTGCCGGGGCCGCCGTGGGGGCGCTGGCTTTCTGGCGCCTCCTCGCTGGGGCGCTGGCCATTACAAGAGTTTCAGAGCCGCCACCGTTGACGATGGAGCTGAGAGTGCCAACCATGCCATTCAACTCACGGGCCTGACCGGAAAGCTCTTCACTGGCCGATGCCGATTCCTCTGCATTGGCGGCGTTGCTCTGAGTAACCTGATCAAGCTGACCGACGGCACGGTTGATTTCACCGACGCTGCGGCTCTGCTCTTCATTGGAGGTGCTGACCGCCTCCACCAATTCGCTCACCCGGCTCACTCCGGTGACGATTTCACTCAGAATTTCTGTCACTTCCTGGGTTACTTCCACACCGCCGTTGGCGTTGACCTGGGACTGGTCGATCAGTTCGGAAGTATCCTTGGCCGCATCGGCACTGCGCTGGGCCAGATTCCTAACTTCTTCGGCCACCACGGCAAATCCCTTGCCCGCGTCGCCGGCCCGGGCTGCTTCCACAGCTGCGTTCAGGGCCAGCAAATTGGTTTGGAATGCAATTTCATCAATGGTCTTGATGATGCGTGCTGTCTGGTCCGAAGAATCCTTGATCTTCTCAATGGCACCAGTCATGCGTTCCATGGCGCCCTGGCCAGTTTCTGCAACACTCTGCAAATTGTTGGTCAGTTCATTGGCTTCGTTGGCATTGCCGGCGTTTTCTTTAGTCATGGCCGCCATCTCTTCCAGAGTGGCTGACGTTTCTTCCAGACTGGACGCCTGGTTGCTCGCGCCATCAGCCATGTCCTGGCTGGCCTCTGCCACCTGACCAGCAGCCACGGTCACTTGCTCACTGCCCCTGCCCAAACCTTCCATCACCTGGGTCAAGGCACTGATGATTCCGCGGGTGATCAAAATACCCAGAGATACACCCAGAATCAAAGCCACGATGCTCAAAACCGAGACGGCCATTTTGGTGGACTGGGCTTTGCTCAGCATTTCTGCATCAGTCATCACATTAGCCGAAACAAGATGCCCGGCTTCACCCAGCAGCTTCTGAACCTGCTCCAGAGCAGGACCCGTTTGGGATGCGTAAATTTCCTGAGCCTTCAACATACCTGCTACTTCTTTTTGGTCCAATTCCAGGAACTCGTCGATCCCGTGAAGCACTTTGTGCGCTGTGGGAGCAATGGTATCCATATACATAGTCAGGGCTTCGCCCTCTTCATCCTGACGCATCAGGGCGTCCACGGATTTGGCACTGTTGTGCAAGTGAGCATGATCTTTTTCCACGGTATTCCAAATAGCCGCGAATTTGGGATTATGTAATTTTTTTGCCTGAACATCGGCACCATATAGCCACTTGCCGAAACTGCATTGGTGTGGATCCATCTGGACACCGTCAAGATTGCTGACATTTTCATCCAGGAAGGCTCCGGAAACTTTTGCTTCCCAGGCCTGATGCCCAACCTTGGATTCCAGTAGGAAACCAGCCATGTCCAGATCAGCCGGTGCATAATGAGAACAGATCTCCGTGGCACTTTCATGCAAATGTTTGTGAGGCTCTTCAACCCTGGAAAGGATTCCAGCCAGACCAGGCACCATGGCTTCAGCTTCCTGACGGCTGTCGCTGTACAACCATTGGCCGAAAGCACATTTATGAGGATCCATCTGAACATCCAGACTGGTCACTTCATCGTTGGTGATCAACTGCCCCACCTGATTCGCCCAGTTCAGGTGATCCACTTCCTTCTCAACCATCAAGCCCTTGAGCTTGTTGCCATCGATCACTTCGGTGGCATTGGTCACGATCCCCGTGACACCCAGCAACGACCAAACCCCAACCACACATAGTAATGTCAGAATGGTTCCAAAACCGGCACCAATCTTTTTTCCCAAACCCCAATTGCTGAACATCTCGGTCCTCCCCTGTACAATGATCCGCCAGGCCACATCGCCCGGCAGGTTTTTGAACTTCGTATTCAGTTTATCGGAGAGTACGGGAAATACTTAACGGAGTGATGACCCTAATGCACCTAGGGAAAACCCCCGAACACCCATAGTCTTCATGGGGTTTAGGGGTTGAGGATCAGGTTTTGAACCGGGCGGCAAGAGCCATCTGCACCAACTCGGCCACCGACTCTACCTGTAATTTATTCATCACGTTATGGCGGTGAAATTCCACTGTTTTAATGCTCAGATCCAGATCATCGGCAATAATTTTGTTGGGCTTGCCGGCCACCACACCGGTCATCACTTCGTGTTCACGTTCTGTCAAACTTGCAAAAAGATTCTGGTATTGACCCACTTTTGCCTGATCGATCCTGCGGCTTATATCCAGATCAATGGCGCGCATCACCGAATCGAGCAGAACCTGATCGCTGAATGGTTTTTCAATAAAATCATGGGCGCCCTGCTTCATGGCCCGCACCGCAGCCGGAACATCGCCATGGCCGGTGATGAGGATCACCGGAGGGGCACATTCCATTTGGGCCAGTTTCTCTTGAAGGTCCAGACCGCTGAGGCCAGGCATACGCATATCCGTCACAATACAACCGGGAAGTTCAGGGTCGAATTCATCCAGGAATACCCGTGCTGAACTATAGGTGCGGCATTCCAGACCTGCCGATTTCATCAGCAGAGCCACCGCCGTCAACACTGGTTCGTCATCATCAATGAGAAAGACCAGTGGGGTTTCCAATTCTTCCTGATTCATGACCATTCCTCTATTCGGCCAGCTGTTACTGTGCCGCGGGTAACGTGAAGCAAAAGGTGTTGCCGGTTTCTTCAGAAGTTTCAAGCCAGAGCTCGCCACCGTGGGAATCGATGATCGACCGGCACAATGGCAACCCAATGCCCAGGCCCTGCTCGCGTGTAGTGAAGAAAGGCGTGAAAATATCTTCCCGCAAACGTTCGGAAATGACCACGCCATTATCCGAAACAGAGGTGAGCACCTGCTCACCCTTTACTTGGACCGTGATCAGGATCTTCGGATCTTCAACCTGCGCCTCAATCAAGGCTTCGGCTGCATTGCGGCAAAGATTGACCAAAACCTGTTCCACCAGAACCGGGTCGCCCTTCACCGGGCAATCTCCTTCTTCTTCTTCGGATTCCAGAGCGCAGGCCACCTGAAGCCTGATTAATTCCGTATCCAGGAGAGCACACGCATTGGCCAGGGATCCGAACAAATCAAAGACCCGCAACTCGGGTTCATTTTTGCGGCTGAATGTTTTGATGCGCCGGACCACTGAACCAGCCCGCTCCGCCTGGGTGACAATCATACCCAGGGCCTCATGCAGATCTTCAGCGTCTATACCATGACGATCATAAAGCCTGACCCCTGCCTGAGCGGCACTGAGGATAGCGCACAATGGCTGGTCTATTTCATGGGCCAACTCGCTGGTCATCTGCTGCAGGGTGTGAATGCGTGAAAGATGAGCCAGTTCTGTTTGCCGGGCAGCCGCTTTTTCTTCCGCCTCCCGGCGGCGGGTCAGATCCTTGATGACACAAATGAAATACTCGGGAGCCCCCACCTCATCCCTGACCTGAGAGGCTGTCACTTCGGCCCAGACCACATGGCCATCCTTGTGAAGATATCTCTTTTCAATGGCCAGAGCCGTCACCCGAATTCCCTTGAAGGCGGTGCTCCAGTCTTTTTCCAGGTGATGATCTTCTTCAGGAGTAACTTCCAGAAAGGAATGACCCACCAGTTCGGCTTTTTCGAGACCCAACATGTCGCAAAGACTTTGGTTCACCGCCCGCCAGCACCCCTGACGATCAAGAATGGCGATGCCCATACCCGCATGTTCAAAGATGGAACGGAACCGCTGCTCACTCGAGACCATGGCGGCATCCAGCTTCTTCCGGTCGGTGATGTCTTCGGAAACTTTGACAAAGTGAGTGATGTCGGCCCCGCGGGACCGGATGGGACCAATGGTGGCCCGTTCCCAATAAAGGCTGCCATCCTTGCTCTTGTTGCAGAGCTCGCCCGTCCACACTTCACCGGCGATGATGGTCTTCCACAACTGCTCATAGGTCTCTTCGGGCATGATTCCCGATTTCAAAACCCGGGGATTCTGCCCCACCAACTCATCAAGTTTGTATCCGGTTTGTTTTTCAAAGGCAGGATTGGCATAAGTGATGGTGCCTTTGAGGTCAGTGATGCCCACCACCGCCGGACTTTGCTCCACCACCGCTGACATGATCTCGCGGTGTTTTTTTGCTTCGCGCAAAGCCACCTGACTGCGGCGCCACAGCACCAGGGCACCAACCAGCAATCCGGTGGCCATCAAAACAGGCAAATAAGTTTCTGCGTTCACCGCTTCAACTCCCGCAACAATTGAAGATCTTCACTTTGGATGATGCGACCGAACCACAGCATCACCGGATACAGTCCCAACATCAACAGGGAAGTGGCCCAAAACGGGCCCCATCCCAAATGCAGAGGAAGCCCTTGCCACCCCACCTGCCAGGATGGAGCCACCAGCATCAGCACCCCCGCGGTCAATCCCCAGGCGGCACCGGCTGCCGCCAAAGGCCCCAGCAGCGCTCGGCGCAAGTGCGGCAAAAATGGTGTGCCCCGCAGGAAAACATAGTGCATGCCCGCACTCAACATCAGACTGATGACCGTGGCCACTGCTGCGCCGAAGTAGCTGTAGCGGGGAATCAGAATCATATTCAAACCGAAGTTGGCCACCATGGGCACCAGGCCGATAACGATGAAATGTTTTTCCCGTTCGGCAGTCATCAGCAACCGGTTCATCACCACGGCGATGGCGTGCAGGGGCAATCCCCAGATGCCAATTTTCATCACCTTGATGGAATCGTCGAACCGGGTGCTGTCTTCAAACCAGTGGATGATGGGCTCGGCCACGAACATGACCAGCAGCGTGACCGGCACAATGCCCACCAGAATAAAGCGCAGGGCGCGCTCACCAAGACGGGCCGCATCGGCAGGAGATTTCTGACCATATCGAGCCATGGATGGGAAAAATGCCAACCCGAACAGGCCCGGCAGCATCACCAGAATATTCAGGGCCTGCCGTCCCTGGCCATAAATTCCGTTGGCCTCGTTGCCCACCATGTTCTTGAGCATCACCGAATCGATTTGACTGTAGATGGTGGCAAAAGTAGTGGCCAGAAAAATGGGAATGCCCATGCGCATCAGGCTGGCCATGTTGACTGAGCCGCCATGGCCCTGCCGCTGCCAGGGCCCGGTGTGGCGCAGCATGAGGGGCACCATCACCATCAACCGTATGATCCGGCTGGCCAGATTGGCCCACACCAGACCCACGATTCCGTAACCTGCATCCAGCCACCACCAGCCCAAACCAAAATAAAACAATGCCGACGCCACCTGGGCCAAACTCTGGAACTGAACTTTTTCATGGGCCTGCAACACGGCATCGCAGGCCAGGCCGGTGCCTTCGACAAAAATGGCCAGCCCCATCAGCAACACCACTGTGCGGTCCAGGGGGTCCCACCCCGAGACCTGGGCAAAACCCAGAAGGAAGGCATAACACACGGCGGCTACCAGCCAGCGCACCTTGAGCGTCGTCCAGAAAAGCGGAAGGGTCATGGACCGGGCCTTGGCGATTTCCCGGGTCAGCAAATTACCCAGACCAAAGTTGGAGATGGTTTGCATGATGCCTACAACACTGAGGGCGAAGGTCCAAATGCCAATGCCTTCGGGGCCCAGAATAGGAGTCATTTTTTTGCGCAGAAAGAGAGCCAGCAGACGACCCGAGTATAGCCCGACCGTCAGCAGAATAGTGTTCTTGGCAATGTTTCTCGATGCGCCCAAAGACTGTTCTCTCTTTTAAAAGAATCCCCGTGTGGCCGCGGTGAACACAGGTCCCCGCGATCCGTCCAGGGCCCAACTGATATCCAGCTTGCTGGTCAGCGCGTTGGCTGACCTGGTGGGACCAAGACGGATTCCCACTCCCACTTCGTGTCTGGCATCCTGCAGGCTGCGATGTTCGTCATCCCACCAGGCGCAGCCGCCACTGTAGAAAGCTGCAAACCCCAAATGGGCCATACCCAGGACTTCCCACGGTGTCACTTTACCCTGCTCCACATTCCAGCGGACCAGGCGGTCACCCGCCATACCATCAAAATCCAAAGTGCGCAGACCCCGATTCAAACCCAAAACAAGGGCGCGGTCACCTGCCAAATTTTCTCCCTGACCCGCTTCGACAATAATGCGGGTCAGCCAGGGGCTGCGTTCGGCCCCGACGTTCACCAGCCAACCCGACTGAACATTGAACCGGTGGTAGGTGTTTCCCTGGTCGCCCAGCTGGCCTTCGCCGAAACCCTGGACCATGAGCAGACCGGGTCCCAGCTGAATCCATTTGGTGGCCACTGCTTCAGTCCGCCAGGAAGAACCACCAAAGCCAGTGGTCGAACCCAGGGCCGATCCGGTGGGCCCTGATTTGAGACTCAAGCTCCAATCCATGGGGATGTCTTCGGTGGGGCCGTACTGTAAAATATAGCGCGCCTTGGTCCAAGTGCGTCCCTGGGTGCGAAGCCAGACAAATGGATAAACCGTGGTGCCCTGCTCCCTGGCCAGCGGCTCACCAGGTTCTGTCAGATAGTCCAGGTTTACTTCGCGGCCATCTGAAAGAAGCCAGGTGGATTGGCGGTCCACATCCATAAAATTATCTTTGATTTGCAAGCCGGCCCCCAGCCGCCAAACGCGGCCTTCGTTTTCCGGGGACAGCCGCACCAGTGAACTGATTTCCAGGGTTTTCTGGTGCCTGGGAAGCCGGGCATAGAGGCTTGATTCTTCAGTGGGGTCAGCCCCTGCCGGCCCTGCATTACTCAAAAAATACCGCACATCATTCAGAGAATCCCAGGCTCTGGTTTCAAGGCTCCATTGATCACCAAGGGAATAAAAGGGTCGAGTGACAAAAATATTGCGGTAGTGACCGTCTTCCCGCTGGGAATAATCAACACCCACTTCCAGTCCGGCTTTAGTCAAACGGCGCTTCCGGAACCAGAGACTGTGAAAAGAACTATTCTCGTCGGCACCAATACCCGCGCCCATGGTCAGGGCATGGCCCAGAAAGTTCACTTCCGAAAGAGAGATGTTCCAGCGGGTGTCTCCCGAAGCGGATCGGGAATAAGTCAGATTGGTTTTCAGGGACCAGGAATCGCGCACCTCCACCCTCACGTTCACCCGACCGTCGGCGGTGGTATCAACCGCTGTCACCCGAATCTGATTCAGGAAACCCAGCTCCCGCAGGTTGCGTTCTGTTTCATCCAGAAGGTCCGGCCGGAAAGATTCTCCTTCGGAAAAAAGCAACTCATTGCGAATCACATATTCCCGGGTGTTGATGTGCAGATTGTTCATGGTTCCGCGAAGAATGGACAAGGCCCCAACGGTGCTGTCGATTTCCGCATCGCTGAAGATACTGTTGCGGATAATTTCAACTTCACCCACCACCAGCGATCCGGATTGGGCAGCCGCTGTTGATGAATGGAACATGCAAAGGCACACCGTCATGACAAAACAGGCAAACATCACGCCATTCATGCCGTTTTGACAGGCTTGTCGTGTCATGAAACAGGCTAACCAACCCTGTTTACTCATTGGAAAATTCATTGTTTTATTAGCTAACCTATTGTTGCCGTTTGAATTGAAAAATTTCCGCAAAAATTTCCCCTTGAGGGCACAGGCCTTGTAAGAGTGCCCATGAGAAGATAAACGTTAAGGCCGGAAACCTGGCCCACTCATACCACACGACGTCCAGGAGGACCAGAAATGAATACCACATTCCCCATGACCAAAATGCTCAACGCCGCCATGAATAATCACGAAGCCAGCCAGTTTGTCTTTGGACGCAGCCCGCGGGTCGATGTCCTGGAAGGCAAAACCGAATTCCGCATCACCATGGATTTGCCTGGCGTATCGGCGGCAGACCTGGACATCAGTTTGGAGAACCAAACCCTGAGTGTGAAGGCCAAACGGGAAACCGAAGTTCCCGAAGGATTCGAGCTTGTAAGGCACGAACGACCTGAAAAAACCGACTTTCAGCGCACCTTCAATCTGGGCAACGGTGTGGACGAGACCAGCATCGAAGCCTCTTTCGAAAGCGGTGTTCTGGTGCTGACTCTGCCCAAAAGCAAGCAGAGCCTGCCCCGCCGCATTGAAGTGAAGTAATATCACAGAGCGCACCGGGACAAGTTCCCGGTGCGCTCTTCTGTCTTGCAGAAATTCCAGATTCAGCCATAATCCTCCCATGAAACTCATATCCTACACGCAGGGGGCAGGACCGCGGTGCGGCCTGGCCCTGAGCGAAACCGTCGGCATTGACCTGCTGTCGGCCGATCCATCCCTGCCCGGCAACTGGCATGCCCTGTTGCCGAACCTGGAGCGGATCCACGAAATTCACCAACAGCACAAAGACCAACTGGGACAGCAGGAAAAAACCCGCCTTGAGGGTGGCAGCCTTACTTTACCCTTTCTGGATTTGAACCAGGTGGACCTTCTGAGCCCCATTATCCTGCCTTCAAAAATTATTGCCGTGGGTCTGAACTACCGCGACCATGCCGAAGAGCAGAACAAAACCCTGCCCGAGCGTCCCATGCTGTTCAGCAAAGCCAGCAGTTGTCTGCAAGTGCCCGGCGGACCCATTGCCCTGCCCAAAGAGTGCACCCAGGTGGACGCCGAAGCCGAGCTGGCCGTGATCATCGGCAAAGCCGGTCGGGCCATTGCCCGGGAAGATGCCCTGCAGCACATTGCGGGCTACACCTGCTTCAACGACATCAGCGACCGCGAGGCCCAGTATGCAGACCGCCAATACTTCCGGGGCAAAAGCATGGACACCGGCGGACCGTGCGGACCGTGGATCGTCACTCCCGACGAGTTGCCCAACTTTGCCAGTGGCCTGAACATCACCTGCCACTGGAACGACACCCTGATGCAGACCAGCAACACTGACCAGCTCATCTTCCCCGTGGATGAACTGATCGCCTCCATCAGCCGAACCATCACCCTGTTGCCCGGTGATATCATCTCCACCGGCACCCCCGGCGGAGTGGGTGTTTTCCGCGACCCCAAAGTCTTCCTCAAGCCCGGCGACACTGTCACCGTGGAGATACAGGGCCTGGGCAAACTGTCCAACCCCGTTATCGCCTGGGAAGGCTGACCACAGCGGTTTACAGGCACTGCAAGGCTGGAATTGAACCCAGCCTTGCATTTTTTTAATATTTAGTCTCATTTATTGCGAATTGCCACACTCTTAGGCCTGTCACCGGGACCAGTTCGAAACACCCCAAAAACACCAAACCCCTCGATTCCCCGTAATTTCCTGCTGTTTCCCCGTTTGGAAGGATCTTTCCCCAACTTCTTGCCAGTACCGGAATGTTCCTTGCCGTTTCCTATGACTACAACCACCAGACCGGGCATCACGCAATGCCGGACCGGTGACAGCACGACATGAATTGAAAAAAGCAACTCGGAGACAGACATGGTGACATCAGCCCAGATCAGCTGCCCGGAAATGACCTTCCTTATGGAAAGAATGCCCCAGTACAGTCAATACCGGTCTGATGAAGAAGCGGCTCTGGCAGAACGGGGTTACCGCCGGGCCATGGGATTGATGCTGAAGGAATGCGGCGACCATCTGCTGAACGTGCTGGAAAAGAAAAGCACCCTGCTGGACACGGACCACGAACGGTTCATTGACGCCCTGATTGACCGCATCGGTATGATCTTCCGGCGCCTGGATCGCGAAGGCCATGTGTGCCTGGTGGGCGATTGCCATGCCACCATTGCAGAGCTGGAAGAACTGGACATCCGGTTGATTCTGGCCATCGAAGAAGCCATGGTCATGGTGCGCAATCTGGGTGGAGATGTGCCCGCCTCATCCTGGTTTAAAAATGAGGCCAACCGCCTGAGCCGGGACCTGGCTGCCTTCAGTGAAATGACCGAAGAACGGAACTACCTGTTGGGTCTGGGCTGGGAATCTGAATTCACCTACGGAGGCTCGGCATGAGCACCCGGAGGAAGAATGGACAGTACTGGGAAGCACTGCCCGTGGGCGCCGACCAATACCAATGGAGCATGGAAGCAGACGGAGACATGGTTCAGGGGCCGCTGGACATGGAGTTTCTGCGAGGCCAACACATGAGCCTGACCCTGGAACTGGGCCAGTACGGTTTACTGGTGCGCGACGGAGCCCTGAAAGCTCTGTACCTGGACGGTTCTCACCATCTGGATATCGGTGATCAAAACGACCAGGTCAGAACCGACAGCCTGCTGTTTTTCCTGACCACCGAAAAAAGTCTCGATTTTCGCTGGACCACCGACAACGACCAGGGCTTCATGACCCCCGACGGTACCCCCGTCATCGGCCGTTGCACTGTGCGCATCGAAAAGCCCGCCCGCTTCTACCATCGCGTTTTAAGAAAGCTGGATGATTTCTCACCCGAGAACATCACCGAATGCATCAAGCCCTTGGTGCACAATGCGTTCAAGGAATTGCTCAACGAACTCTGCGAGCCGGGCTGCGATCATTCCGGTGGCTTGCAATCTTCGCTGATGATGCTTGGTGCCCACCAGCTGGATGAACACATTTCCGAGCACGGCCTGTACTGCGTCTCTCTGGCCGCCTACACCGCTGCTCCACCGGTTGAAAATTGCACCGATCAGACTGCTGGACAATCGGCTGACTTGCTTCATAATTGATGGGTACCAGTTCCCGGTTTGCCCGGGTATTTATGCACCTGTCCTGAAAGCGACCTTCATGCTGTATACGCTCTGCAGATATTCTCTCTTTCTTATCCTGATGCTGGTCATGGCTCCCACTGGTGCCCTGGCCGTTTTTGGCGATGGGCCTGAATCCGGCGAAAATTTCGTCCTCAAGGAAATCATCATTGAGGGCAATACCCGCACTGACCGGGATCTCATCCTCCAGGAGATGGGCCTACAAATGGGGCAGGATTTTGACCGCCAGATGATGGACCAGGTGTGGATCATGCTGGAAGACATCGGCTATTTTGCCTTTGTGGACATGGAGTTTGACGACAGCAGTGAAGACGGCGTGGTGCTGCATGTGTACGTGGAAGAAGATCTGACCATGGCCTACGGGCCTCTTTTGCGGTACAGCCGCCGCCACAAGTACATGCTTGGTGCCTGGATTGAAGAGAACAATCTTCGCGGCAAAGGCGAAACCCTGCGGGCTGATTTGGCTGTCCTTTACCTCCAGCGCGGCACCGTGGCCTGGACCAAACCCTGGTTGTTCGGCGTGCGGGGACTGGAAATCAAGCTGTCCCTGCTGGGTGAAAAATCCAACTTCGTTTTCCGTCCCACCGACCAGAAGCTGGGCACTGCCGATGCAGAATTCCGCTGGAATTTTCTGGGCCATATGTACGCGGCAACGGGCTTGAACTACGGTCAGAACACTTACCGGGACAGCTACTACTGGGCCGATCCCATCAGCGGCTCTTCCATCTATCACGACGCAGGAATGGTGGCCCATCTGGCCACCCGCGGCACCCTGGGTTTCGACAGCCGCGACAATCCGTGGTACCCGTCGAGCGGCCTCCTGGTTGAAGTTCAGGCCCAGCACTGGGCCAGCGACCAGTTCGACTCCTACACCGAAACCACCGGCGATGTGCGCGTATTTGCCCCCGTGCCCATCGGCAAGCATGTGCTGGCCCTGCGCGCCTGGGGTCGCCGCACCGACGGGCGTTCCCATCTGGACAATACCTTGTTCTTTGGAGGACCCGAAACCATCAGAGGTTATCGTTTTGGTGGTTTGGAAGGCGATGAAGGCTATTTGCTGTCGGCTGAATACCGTATACCGTTGTTTATGATGCCCATTTCAGCCAAGGGCGAGATGGTGGGATTCGGCCTGCATGCTTTTGGCGATGCGGGAGATGCGTGGCACGATGGGCTTGATCCTGGGCGGGCGTTGCAGAGTTGGGGAGGCGGGGCTCATATCAATATTGACCGGATGCAACTGCGGTTTGAGGCTGCTAAAACTCGTGAGGGTGAATGGGTGTTTGAGTTTATGGATCACTTTAACTTCTAGCTCGGATCATCCCGGAACGGCGAAGGCTGCTTGTTCAAAAAAGCATCCCGGGCCTTGATGAACTCTTCACCCGACCAGGATTCATGGCGCACCCGGGCAATCTCTGCCAGCGACTCATCGGGCAAAACTTCTGTCTCCTCTATCAAATTCAAAATACGCCTGGTGCCGCGCAAAGCCTGAGGACCCCCGCGGCTCATTCCCTCCAGAATTTCTGCGGTGGCCGTCATCAAATCATCCTGCTGCACCATGCGGCAGAAAAAACCCGTATGCCAGGCTCGCTCGGCGCTGATGGCCTCTCCGGTCAGTAACATTTCCCTCACCAGGGGTGAACCGAAACCACGGATCATGCGGCGCAATCCCGTGTGGCTGTACACCAGGCCCAGCCTCACCGGCGGCACCCCGAGGCACACGTTGCTCGACGCCACCCGCAGGTCGGTGCAGGCCAGCAATTCCACGGCTCCACCATAGGCATCGCCCTGCACGGCAGCCACAATGGGCGATGGATAGTTGATGAGGCTTTCCATGGTTTTTTCGAAAGGAGAGGAGGCGCGCACCGAGGAATCGCGGTGGAAAATTTCTTCGGGGATGTCGCCGATGCTGTAGCCGGTGGAAAAGTGTCGGCCCTCGGACCGCAGCAGTAAAAGAGGGGCTCCGTTTTGGGCCAGCTTTTCCAGAGTGGCAATCAAGGCCTCCAGCATGTCCCGGTCCAGCACGTTGCGCGGCGGCTGGTTGAGGGTGATTTCGGTCCAGTGGTCTTTGTGGGTTATTTCCAGGGGCACGGTATTTCCTTTTTATTATTAGTGTGTCTCAAACACCGACGGCCGCATCACTTCAATCCCCGAGCGCAGAATATACACGACGGCATCATAATCTCGCACCCGGTTCTGCAAAACCGACTGGCCGTAAGCACCAGTGAGTTTCTCCCAATCCACCGATACGATGCGCAGGAAATCCTGCTCCCACAAGTATCCTGTTTTGGCCACCAGGCGATCAAAGATGTTCAACCCTCCAGACTCAAGGAGGTAATACCCGTCCCTCCCAATACGACCGTCGGT
>JAOZJV010000370.1 GCA_029935695.1 Candidatus Krumholzibacteriia bacterium
GTGTATGTCCAGGAAGGTGTCCCCCTCAACTTCTCCAATGAATCGCAGGGTCAGATGCAATTGTTCGGCGGGCACCCAACGTGCCCCGGGCAGCCCGCCGCCAATGGATTCCAGTTGGCTTTTTATTTCGGATGGCAGGTCAATGGCCACAAAAAGCCTCAAGGTTTTCTCCAGTCAACGCACCAGCATGATTTTCCGTGATTCCACTTGCTGACGGCTTTGCAGCCTCACCAGATAAGTTCCGGAGGCGACCATCTTGCCTGCAGCATCAACCCCATCCCAATGCACATGATGCACACCGGCGGCCACTTCCTGGTCCACCAGCACAACCAAACGCCTCCCGTTCATGTCGTACACGGCAATGTTGATCTGCCGGGGCGTATCCACAGTGAATCCGATGGATGTGCGCGGGTTGAACGGGTTGGGGTGCGAGGAATGCAGCATGCGTCCTGCGCCTGAGTTGGGTTGATCGGGCACTGGGCTGGGGCAGGATAAAAGCCCGCTGGCCACTTCATCCCGGAACAATTCAACAGTGTAACGCAGGCGTTCATTGGTGTATTCAAGATTGTTGCCATCATGGATGAACAGGCCGAAAACGTACTCCTTGTTCTGCACGTCGGTGCCATCGAAACACCAGGGCAGACTCACCCAACCGGAGACAGCCCGGTATTCGTGGTTGGTGCCGTCGTTGAGAGTATCGCCTCCTGGTTTCCAGGCCAGGCGGGTGTTTTCCCAGTAACCGGCAGCAGCGTCGGGAATGCCCAGATCGCTGGCAACTTCATAAATGAGATCCTCAAGGTCGGAGGTAAACCACCACGGGCTGATGGTTGTTTCGCTTTGCATCAGCCGGTAGAAATCTTCCCGGGTGGGAGGATCCAGAAGAAGACCAGTGGCCACGCCTTCATAAAGCAGGCCCGAGTCCTCCAGCGTCATCTCATTCAGCGGCGGCCAGGGACAGCCCGGAGGATGGTTGATGGAAGTATTGGTCATGCCAACGATGGACGAAGACATGTTGTTGATGTTGCTGGTTCCGAAGAGCTGGGCGATGGCCTCGGTGTCGGTGTTGTCCGAGAGTTGCATCATGCCCTGCAGGGTTTCTTCCAGCGTCTGTTGATTGAAGGGCGGCCCGCCGTTGGGGCATGATCCATCAAGACCTTCGGCCACCGTCAGTTCCGTGTTGAGGTCTTCGTGCCCGTCCATCACCTGGCGCATGGTGTACAGGTGATGGGTGACCTTGATGGAACTGGCCGGCTCATAAACAAAGGCGGGTTGCAGAGCGGCCAGAACCGGCCCTTGCACCTCTTTCAGGTAAGCACCGGTGGAGCCGTCGCTGCCATAGCCCAACAGCTCGCCCATTTTGGTGGTCAACTCGTTGGAGTTGTTCACCAGCACCACCGAGTATTGGCGGACATTGTTGTGAACATAAGAGTCCAGGTCCGTGATGCGTGCGCCGTTCTGATTGATGAAGGCGTTGAGTTGGGTGGCGGATATTCCGTAGTACCACCACCAGTTGATGTGGTGCTCGCCATCGTTGGGAATCATGATGGCGTCGAAGGTGCCCGCGGCCGGATCACGAACCTCATACTCCAGAATTCGCGAACCATGGGCGGCGATGTTATTCCAGATGGTTGTGGCGGGAACATTGTAATACCACCACCAGTCCGAGGCGTCCGGGCCGGTGTTTTCGATCATGATGGCGGTGAAGGTGGTCTCTCCGTCCTGGTAGGATTCGATATCAACCAGACGGGCGTTGTTCTCATCCAGGGCCGAACTCAGGAATGCCGCGTCCACCCCAAAGTACCACCACCAGTTCTTGGCGTCCGGGCCGGTGTTGTCCACCATGATGACGGCATAGCGCATCTCACCGGTGGCGATCTGGTACCGCTCAATGTCGATGAGCCGGGCGCTGTTTCTGCCCAGCCACATTTCGATATCCGCGGGGGTCAGTCCGTAGTACCACCACCAGGTTTCGGCATAAACACCACTGTTATGCACATAGGCAGCGGCGAAGCGGAGGGGATCGGAGCTCTGGATCTCCAGATCGATGAGTCTTGCGCCGGTGGTATTGATGGCGTCGGTGATGTCGGCCTCGGTCTGGCCATACCACCACCACCAGGCGGTCGGGTCTGTTGCAGTGCGGTGGGGATCGGCCAGGGCAAGATGGGATGTGAGGCAAAGGGTGAGGAGACACAGAGTGATGATCACAATATGTTTCATGGGATTCCTCCTCCCAGTAATCCCTGAGAAATCTCAGGGATTTTATCATAGCTTCAGTTTGTCCAAGTGGCAAATTGGAGCCTTGGAAGGCAGGATCAATACCCGGTTTTTATTTAGGAACCCCCAACATCCTTCCGGATTTTACCCTCCATACGCACCAGTTGCTCATCACTGGCTTCCAATTCCTGAGCCTTCTGCCGGCTCACCGTGCCCAAACTCTTAATCTGATCCACATACCGCTGGCAGTGGGTGCACATCATCAAATGAAGCCTGAACTCCACCTTCTTCATGAAACCCAGTTCATGGTCGTCGTCGGTGCTCACCATGCGTGACACCTGATTGCACTTCAGCATTCCCTACCCCTTGATGTTCCGGTGTTCCAGGCATTCCCGCAGTTTGTTGCGGCCGCGGTAAAGCAGCACGCCCAGATTGGAACGACTCACGCCCATGGATTCGCAAATTTCTTCGCTGTTCATTTCTTCCACCTCACGCAGGACAAAGGCTACGCGCTGGTCAGTTGTTACTCCATCAAGGCAATCATTCAGATGCTGACGGATCTGGTCATCGAAGGTTGAGGAATCGGTGGCCCGGGGGGGCGTTGCCCAGAAGCCGTTGGTCTTGAATCGATGCTCCATCACTTCGTCAATATCTTCGGCGGCCTCTTCCCGTCCGGCACCGCGCCTCATTTCTGAAATTTTACGATAGAGTATGCCAAACAGCCAGGTGCGAACATGAGATCGTCCTTCAAAGTCGTCCAATTTTTCCATGAAGGTGACGAAAGTATTCTGGGCCACATCTTCGGCATTTTGAACCGTGAGGCCAGCGCCACGGGCGGCGCGGTATATTTGCGGCAGGTATTCCTGTGTCAGCTCTGCCAGGGTATCGTCGTGACGATCCTTCAGACGGGACAGGAACTGCGGCCCTGCGAAGGAATCAAAACTCATCATAAAGAACATGTGGTGGCGATCTCCCTTTGGTGTTCCCCAAAAAAAATGAAAAAGCCTGTAAGAATTCCGGCCCTCGGTTCACTCACTCTGTGAAGCGACCGGGCAGACCGGAAAAACAATCCCACCAACCAGGTGGGCTATAGATAGAATAAGGAGGCACGAAATGTTTGCAACACGAATTAAGCAGGGAATCCTGGGCGGCAAGGATGACAGCAACAACGTGCGGGAGAAAGAGGCGTCTCCGCGGTTGATTTGATATAGATAGTGCATTGGGGTGGCTGACCGCGCATGGATCGGCCCAACCAAAGCGAGGCCGTGCGACCCCCTTGCGCGGCCTCGCTTATTTTTGTCAGCGTCTTAACCTTGCCAATCCATGGCCCGAGCAGTTATTTTCTCTTCTTACGGAATATCTATTTTGGAAAAACTTCAAGGAGTCTGTGATGAAGAAGCCTTTCGCCCCGGTGATGTTGGTGTGTGTTCTTGTGGCAGCATTTTTTGCTGGCCAGGTAACTGCGGAAACGGCTGAACCTTTGATCATGTCCCACCAGGCCAGCCTGGTGTTCGATATCGATGCCCACACGGTTCAAATCACGGACCATATGGTTGTTCCGGCCGGGATTCTTGACCTGCGCCTCGGTGGTGCCTTGAAGGTGGAATCCATCTCCCTGCCCGACGGTAAAGTCTTCGACATGACCCAGGTTATGAATGAAGGCACCGATCTGGATGGTCCATTTCACCAGATTGATCTGGCTGCTTTTGATTTTTCCGATGCCGGTGGAGAAATTGTTCTCAAATATTCCGGTACTTTTCACGAGTCGGTTGAAAACGTGGTCTTCTCCCGGGAAAATGTTGGTGGAGAAATAACCGCTACCATCAGCGATGAAGGCATTTATCTTTCCGGTTCGGCCGAATGGCTGGCCTGGAATGGCAATGTCATGCTGACCCACGACCTGACCTTCGATACTCCCGCCGGGTTCGAAACCGTGACTCAGGGTGAACGCACCGAGCATGAAGTTCGGGGCGATCGTCTGCACACCCGCTGGGTGGCGGCCAGTCCTGTCGATGGTTTGAACTTCATCGCCAACAAATATTTTGTGCACGAAGAACCCGTGCGCGATGGCGTCGTCAGTCAGACATTCTTCCTGGAGGATGATGAACGTCTGCGCGCCACCTACATGGAGCGCACCAAGGCCTACATCGCCATGTATGAAGAGATGATCGGGCCCTAT
>JAOZJV010000371.1 GCA_029935695.1 Candidatus Krumholzibacteriia bacterium
AAGAACCAGGTCAATCACCTCGCGCACGGCACCGTGACCACCGGTGGTGGTGGTGACATAGTTGCAATAGTCCAGGATTTCTCCGGGGGCACCGGGTACGCCGATAGACACAGCCACCTGATGCATGGCCGGCAGATCTATCAGATCATCGCCCATGTATAAGGTCTGGTCAGCGGTGCAGCCTGTTTCTACAAGAATTTCCATGAGGGCGGCCACCTTGTCGAAGCGGCCCATCTTGATGCTGTCGAAGCGCAGTTCCGTGCAGCGGCGGTTGACTATTTCGCTGTCTCGGCCGGTGAGGACTGCTCTTTTTAGGCCGGCGATGCGAGCCATGACCAAACCCAGGCCATCGTGACTGTGGAATTCTTTGATGGTCTCGCCATGAGGACCGTACATAAGGTTGCCGGGGGTTAATACTCCGTCGCAATCAAAAACCAACAGAGATATTTTACCCAAATCAGTGGTGAGCTCTTCGCCCAGAACAGCCACTGCCTCAGCTCGGTATTCTGCATCGTTTTTAGGAGGCCATGTAGTGGGTTTGGGATTGGGACTCATTCGGCCACCTCAAGATAAAGCTCGCGGAACCGGACCAGCTGTTTGACCAGGCCTTCGAAAGCTTCCAAGGGCATCTGGCTGCCGGCATCGGACTTGGCCCTGGCAGGTTCCGGATGAACTTCCAGGAACACAGCATCGGCCCCGGCGCTGACTCCGCAGCGGGCCAGCAGAGGAATGAGTTCCGGTGTGCCGCCGGTGGTTGAACCGGTGCTTCCTGGGGATTGTACGGAATGAGTCGCGTCAAAAACCACGGGTCGGCCCAGGCCGCGCATGATTTGGATAGAACGGAAATCTACCGTCAGATCTCGGTATCCCATAAAGGTTCCGCGCTCGGTAAACATCACATCTTTACCACCGGCGGCTTCAACCTTTCCTGCTCCGTGGCGGATGTCTTCGGCTGCCAGGAACTGACCCTTTTTGATGTTGACGATGCGCCCGGTGGCGCCAGCCGCTTCCAGCAGGGATGTTTGCCGGCACAGGAATGCCGGGATCTGTAGAATCTCTGCCACTTCTGCTACCGGTGCAGCATCTTCAGGATGATGAATGTCCGTCAAAATCGGTACGCCGTTGGCTTTGCCAATGCGTTCAAGAAGTTTCAATCCTTCTTCCATGCCGGGCCCGCGGTATGACTGGCTGCTGGTTCGGTTGTCCTTGGTGAAACTGCTCTTGAAGCAGAAGCCCACACCCAGTTTTTCACACACACCGGTGAGGAACTCCCCCACCTCCATCATTTCATCGGGATCTTCAAGCACACAGGGCCCGGCGATGATGTACAACGGCTGTCCGGCTCCAATGAGGTGATTTCTTAATTTCACGGGTTGGGCGAGGCTCATGCTTCACTCCTCGATGCAGCAGAGCTGCCATCTTCATCAACACTGTTCTCTTCATTTTCCGCTGCCTTTTTTGCAGCCTCTTCACGACACATTTTCTGATGATCAACAGCCGCTTCAACCAGCGACTTGAACAGAGGATGCGCCTTGCGGGGTCGGCTTTTCAGTTCGGGATGGAATTGCACGGCCACAAAGAACGGATGGGCCGGAAGCTCCATGATTTCCACCAGCTGGCCATCAGGAGACGTGCCGGAAAACACCACACCGGCTTCTTCGTATTTTTCCCGGTACGCATTGTTTACTTCATACCGGTGGCGGTGCCGTTCGTTGATTTCCAGCTCGCCATAACTGTGGTAGGCGCGGCTGCCGGGCTTCAAGTGGCAGGGCCACGAACCCAATCTCATGGTGCCGCCTTTGTTGGTGACATCCTTCTGGTCTTCCATCAGATGAATCACCGGATGCACATTGGCCTGATCAAATTCAGAGCTGTTGGCCTTTTCCAGCCCAACCATGTCCCGGCCGATCTCGATCATGGCGCACTGCAGTCCCAGGCAAATGCCGAAGAAGGGAATTTTATTTTGCCGGGCGTATCGAATGGCCCTGATTTTTCCTTCAATGCCCCGGTCGCCAAAACCACCGGGAACGAGAATGCCGTGACAGTCATCAAAGATTTCCTTCAGGCGCTGATGGCCCACTTCGCTGTCTTCCAGATCTTCAGAATCGACCCACACCTGCTCCACGCCCACGTGGTTGGGTATGCCGGCATGAACGAACGATTCGATGATGCTTTTGTAAGCATCCTTCAGCTCCACATATTTGCCCACGATGGCGATGCGCACGGTGTCGGGCGGGTTGAGAATGCCACTGACCATGCGTTCCCAGGTCGTCATATCCGGGGCTTCGGTTTCCAGTTTGAAGCGCTGGCATAACAGCTCGTCAAAATTCTGCCGGTGAAGATTCATGGGCACTTCATAAATGCTCTTGGCGTCGGTGCCATCGAAAACGTTTTCCTGGGGAAGATTGCAGAACAGAGCAATCTTGCGCCGGGCTTCTTCGCCGATGGGTTTAACTGTGCGGCACATCAGAAAATCGGGCTGGATGCCGATGCCGCGCAGTTCGCGCACAGAGTGCTGAGTGGGTTTGGTTTTAATTTCTCCGGCAGTGGGAATATAAGGCACAAGAGTGAGATGCACCGAAGCGGTGTCGTGATAAGGCTGCTCCAGACGGAACTGGCGAATGGCCTCCAGAAATGGCAGGCTTTCAATATCACCCACGGTGCCGCCGATTTCGGTGATAACCACATCGATATCGGGATCGTTGTTGGCACTCAATGTGATGCGGCGCTTGATTTCGTCGGTCACATGAGGAATGACCTGCACTGTGCGTCCCAGGTATTCGCCTTTGCGCTCTTTGGCCAGAATAGTTTCATAGACCCGGCCACAGGTGAGGTTATTGTCCTGGGTCAGATTGGTCTCGGTGAATCGTTCGTAGTGACCCAGATCCAGATCGCATTCTGCACCATCATCGAGAACAAAGACTTCACCGTGCTGATAAGGGCTCATGGTGCCGGGATCCACATTCAGATACGGATCAAACTTCTGCAGCACCACATTCAGGCCACGGGCCTTGAGCAGAGTACCCAGTGAGGCCGACGCGATTCCTTTACCCAGGGCCGAAACCACACCACCGGTGACGAACAGATACTTGGCCATTGCTTGCTCCTCATACACCAGCTGCGCCGGTGTTGCATTTGATTACTCAATCCGCCACAATTTTCGAACTTGTTCCAGGTCCTGGGGCGTATCCACGCCGATGGGGGCCTGATCAATCTTAAGCACTCTGATGCTCATGCCATTTTCCAGAGCGCGCAGCTGCTCCAAACCTTCGGCTTTTTCCAAAGGTGTGGGTGCCAGTTTAAGAAATTTATCCAAGGCCTGGCGCCGGAAGGCATAAATGCCCACATGGCGCAAAGCCACCTGAAATCCGTTGGGCAAGCTACCGGGAAATGCCCCGGGAACCATGGCCCTCGAAAAGTACAATGCCTGACCAGTTTGGTCGACCAGAACCTTGACCGTGTTGGGATCCTGCCATTGCTGCTCATCTTCAAAGGCATGGGCGCAGGTGGCCATATCCACCTGAGGGTTGTTGAGCATGGTTTCAACCAGGGTGTCGGCGATGGTGGGATCCAGCAGTGGTTCATCGCCCTGAAGGTTGAGAATGATGTCAGCATTGTGCCGAGCGGCCACTTCACCGATGCGGTCGGTGCCGGTGCCGTGGGTGCCAGTCATCTCACAGGGGAAGCCAGCTTCCGAAACGGCATCAAAAATACGCTGGTCATCTGTGGCGACAACGATGTGGTCGGCGGTTTTCATGCCGGAGGCTTTTTCCATCACCCGGACAATAAGAGGCCGACCATGAAGATCGGCCAGGGCTTTGCCGGGAAAACGGCTGCTGCCGTATCGAGCGGGAATCACTACCAGGGTTTTCATGGGTTGGCAGCCTCCTTTAAACAAAAAGGGCCCGTCCACTGAAGGACGGGCCCTTTTGAAAATTAACCATTATTGAAACGGAACAATGGCAACCCGTTTTTTGGTTCCACGAAAGTTCTGGTACTCCACCAGGCCATCCACCAGTGCGAACAGAGTATCGTCTCCGCCCTTACCGACATTCTTGCCAGGGTGAATTTTGGTGCCGCGCTGGCGAACGATGATCGTTCCTGCCAAGACTGCCTGCCCACCGAAACGCTTCACACCCAGATTTTGTGGGTTGGAGTCGCGTCCGTTCCTAGTTGATCCGCCTGCTTTTTTATGTGCCATGGTATCACTCCTTTATTGTCTCGCGATTTTGCTTCGCGAATGCTAATTATCCGGTGATACCGGTAATCTTAATCTCGGTGAAATGCTGACGATGACCGTTTTTGCGGCGGTAGTTCTTCCGACGCTTCTTTTTGAAGACGACAATTTTGCGACTGCGGCCGTGCTCCAGGACCTCGGCAGTGACGCTGGCGC
>JAOZJV010000372.1:0-2939 GCA_029935695.1 Candidatus Krumholzibacteriia bacterium
TTGAAAACAAAGTTGATGTGGCTTTGATGGTGCGTGGCATGGCTACGCAGATGGGAAACCTGGAATCGGCCATCCCCTACATCACCGCAGCACTCAAGGCTTCTGAAGGTCACCCGGAATTGTCCGAGGGACGGATCAATCTGGAAATCGACTATGCCCTGCTGGTGGAGAAAGACACAGCCAAAGCTCTCGAACTGAAACGCAAGAGCATGCCAGAAGGCTGGACAGAAGACCCCAACGCCTTGAACAATTTTGCCTGGTGGTGCTACGAGAACAAAACCAACCTTGAAGAAGCAAAAAATCTGGCTCTGCATGGTGTGGACATTGCACCTGAAGATGGACAAAAATCCAATATTCTCGATACTGCGGCTGAAATCTGTAGTGCCATGGAAAACTGCAAGGAAGCGGTGGAGCTCATGCGCCGGGCTGTGGAACTGAGTCCGGATCGCGATTATTACAAGACTCAGTTGGCGAAGTTTGAATTGGAACTGCAAGAGAAGAGCAAAGGTTAAATTTCAGTGATTTATCGGGGAGCCACTTCCGGGTGGCTTCCCTTTTTTGGGAATCCTTATTCAGAATTAGTATTTTTCAGCCTTTGGTGAGTGATGACATAACCCACAAACAACCCGAAAGTATTCTCAACAAACTGCACCATGACGAGGGAAACAATATTACCCCAGGAAGTCAGATACCCCGTCACAAAATAATGGACCCCGGTGAAAAGGACCGCCGCCACGGGAAACGCGAGAAGCAACACCGCCAGAAAATCTCTGTCACTTTGCAGCCCGTTGATTTTCTGGAAATAGACAACCCAAACCACAATCAGCAAAATACCCGACAGAAGAGAAACAGGCACCTGAACGGCCAGCTGGTTTTCCCCGCCAAATAAATTATAGCAAGCATAACCGAGGACACCTGAAACCAGATTGTACAGGGAAACTGAGAAGGCGCTGATGAAAATCTTGTTCCAGTTCATGTTCTCTCCCTCAAGCTCTTACAGAACTAGTTGCCACTCGGACTTGCACCAAGTGCCATAATTAAAACAAAAACCGTCCCCACCAAAACCCCAGCAATGAGTGCAGAACCGCGTAAAAGGCCAAGAGGACCGGCGACTCCCTCCACTTCAACAGTGGAAATATCCGGTAGGCTGACGGCTATTTCCTCATAGCCAAAATTCCCCGTCTTCCCGATGATGATTTCCTGGGATGAAATATTTTTTATGTTGCCTGTGAGAATATCACCTTCAATCAAGGTGACCCGAACCGAGTCCCCCACCAATAACTCCCGGTTCTCTTGTTCCTGGGTTTCGGCAGGTGAATAATTCCCCGGAATTTCCGCAGGCCTGTAGGCCGTGCATCCGGTTATATGAAGTAAAAGAAAAAGACTGATCCAAACAACGGACTTTTGCACATGAATCCCCTTAGTCAAACCCTGGATTAATTAATATACCCCAAAGACCTCAATTGCTTGCGGATCTCCTCATCCACACCCTCATCCCGCTCCCCTTCAGGTCCCACCGCTGGCCGCAGAGGCATATAACTTTCCACCCGGTGCTCTTCCATCCCAGACACCCTTTTGCGTCCCTCAACCGTCAGCCCGGCATCCAGAATATACCCGGGCATATCCTTGGCCGGTGGCAATCCCATCAAAGCCAAAAAGGTGGGACAAATATCCAGCAGTTCCAGATGACTGAACGATTTTCCCGCCTCGTACATCTCACTGCGGACCAGGAAAATCCCCCACTCGCTGTGCTCGGCGGCTCCTCGTTCGCTGCTCTTGCGAGGACCGTAAAAACCATGGTCCGACACAACCACTGTTTGGCGATCAGATGGGAACCAACCGAGGACTTCACCAACTACTTCATCAGACCAGTCATAATACTTTTTCACCACGTCGCTGAAAGCCGCCAGAGATTCCGGAGTATGACGGTAGTGACCTTTATCCGGCTCCATGAATTTGTAGAAATAGTGGCTGATCATGTCCGGGCCACGCAGATAAAAGAAGAACAAATCGAAATTATCGCCCTTAGCCAGTTCGCGATTGATAGCCAGATAAGTAAGATCTGCAGCCAGGACGCCAGCTAATTTGGCTACTTCTGTGGGGAATTTTTCTTTGGCCATGGCCAGTTGATCGGCGGGGATAAAGTAAGAAAGTTGCTCATCAGTAATATCATCGGGAGAAACCCGCAGCGAAACAACCATATCAGCCAGGGAATCAGGATAACAGAGCCCGGCCAGAGGCTTGTTCCGGCTGCTGCCATAAGGAACGTAATCACTGACCATCACACCGTTGATGGGCCGGGCAGGGAAAGTGGTCCACATGCCAACCAAAGAGGTGGAACGATCTGCCGCGCCCAGAATATCCCAAAGCGCCGGGGCAAACCAGGCACTGCCGGTCACGGGTTTTTGGTCAGAGCCTCTAACAAAATTACTCACCCCGTGCACATCCGGCTGAACCCCGGTGCAAATGCTGGCCCACAACAAGGGAGATTTTTCCAGGGGAAAGAAAGTTTTCATGCGACCGTGAGTGGACTCAGTCATGAATTTCGACAGAACCGGAAGTCGGCCTTCCTCTATCATGGGCTTAAGCAGACGCCAATCCGCAGAATCGATGCCGATGACCAGAAGTTTGTTGGCTTCGTTGTCGGCAGATGAAGATTTTTCCTGTCCACCGCCGCACCCGACCAGAAAAACAACAGCCGAAACCACCAACACCCAACGCCAATTCCCTGCGAGCATAACTTTGCCATCCTGTTCAAATCTAGAGAGAAACTTTCAACAAATCCTTGATCAGCAATCCCGCAATCATGGAAAAGACCATAAAAGCCACCATCCAGTGCATTTCAAAACCCAGATAAGCAGTGTCGCGCTGGGGCCACTGGATGGTCAGACCCGTCAACTCTTCGCTACCGGACAAATCCGGAGCGCCAGGATACAGCA
>JAOZJV010000372.1:2949-4392 GCA_029935695.1 Candidatus Krumholzibacteriia bacterium
AGAATCTTCGCTCTTATCATGAAGACGAGGTAAACCTTTACCAACCAAAAAGTCATGAGTTCCCATCAATTTGTCGCCCTGAAAGAACCGCAGTTCATGAGCCCCATCAGCCACCGCTTCCAAACGCCAGGCCAAAGTACCGGTGCGCTTGTTGCGCACGGGACCGGCGGCAATCTTCACCCCATCGGCAGCTTCGAGCCGCACACCACTCACGTCATCAGCCACATTGATGGTCAGCACCGTGCTTTCACCCACCTGCAAAGGACGTTCGGCGTAACGACTTTCCAATTGTCCCAAAGTGAAAACCATAGGGATAGTGAGGGCCACCAAAGCCGGCAAAGTGGTGCCGAGATACCGGATATTCATTCTGGCCAGATCGCCCTGGATGCGCATCAGCACACTCAGGTGATCCTGATACAAACCCATTTCGTAGATGTGACCGAATAGCTTGTCGCGAGTGGCCGTCAGGCGGTCCTGGGGTGTGACAGCCTTGAACAGCAACAGCGCCCACACCGCAGTCAGAGCGCTGATCACAATCATCCCAACAGCCGGCATGGAGGCAAACGGAGCCATCAGCAGGTCAAAGACCCAACTCACCGCGCCAGTGATGCCCCGCACAGCCGAGATCATGAGATGTAGCCCAACCCTTGCATGCGTTTTTTGATTTCCTCTTCGCTGTCACCGTTTTCTTCGAACTTGGAAATTTCCCGTTCGAGAACATGATGCACAAATTCCTCGGGCGTTGCATAGCCAGCGATGGAGGAATATTTTTTGACCTTCTCCAGAAGATCTTTGTCCACTTTGATTTTGCTGCCGCCAAACATCAGCGGTCTCCTTTCTTGCGGGGAGCGAAAAGATCGCCACCCACCATTTCATCCGGTGGAGCAATGCCAAACAGGGTCAGGATGGTCGGAGCCATGTCCACCAACGCGGGATCTTCCCGCAGAATGGGATGGTTGACCATGATGATACCCGGCACTTCGTCTGAAGCGATGCAATGATCGCCACTCCATTTTAACATATTGTCCATGAATACGGTGTCCGGGACTTTGCCCAGGGCCGATTCATTGCTGCCACGCCATCCGCGATAGTATCCCACGATGATATCGGGACCCGTATCGCGCAGGGGACCGTGATAAACTTCATCAGCCCGGTCAGCCACCTTGATAGCCCGTTTTCCACTTTGCGGATCGATCACGGCTTCCAGTTTTGTTTTCAGTTCCGCCAGCAGGGCGTCTTTATCCGCAGGGTCGACGATGCCATCGCGCTCGCGCCCCTTGAGGTTAATATACAGTCCATTGATGCCCACGGCATAAGCCCTGGTCCGCGTCCAGTCGATGCCCATGAGCATATCAACCGATGACTGGTCCACGCCGTCTTTCACTGCCAGGTAACCATTCTCGCGCAACCAGGCATTCACGTGAATGGCTCGGTTCCAGGGCG
>JAOZJV010000373.1 GCA_029935695.1 Candidatus Krumholzibacteriia bacterium
GTTGTAGGCGTGTTCGATCTGGCGGGCCGTCGGGTGGCTGATCTGCACAATGGACTGCTCGATGAGGGCGACCACCAGTGGGTTTGGAATGGAATGAGCGATGCGGGTGTTCCCCAAAGTGGTGGCGTTTATTTCTGCCGTGCCGAAGGGCAGGGGTGGAATGCTTCAACGAAGTTGGTTTTGGTGCCTTAGCATTTTCTTGGCCCTTTTCATGTTCTCCAGCGAGGCGGCTGCCGAATTGGCCGGCCCGCAACAAACACGTCAGGTTTGCCAGAACTGGCTCACCTTGATGGTTGATTCGGAAGGTTCCTGGGCCGGCTCCGAATCTCCCCGGATCATTGCCGTGGATGAGGTTATTTACGGCAATACCCTGTTGGGATACTGCTATAAAATTGAGCCGTCCGGGTATGTGGTGGTGCCAACTTTGATGGACTTGGCTCCCGTCAAAGCATCCTCCTCAAATAGCAGTTTCGACCCGGAGGCCGAGGGTGGTTTTTCGCTTCTGGTGCGCGAAAGTCTTTATGATCGATACCAGCGTTATACAAACCAGATCGGTGATCCTGCTGCTGTAAAATCTTCTGCACAACAAGCGCTTCCCCTGGCCGAAGGAAACCGCCAAGCCTGGAAAAATTTCCTGGTCGGTACTGATGAGTTCGTCATGAACTTGAGCAAACTGGCGAAGGATGAAAACTCCACCACCGGACCATTGCTCACCACCGCCTGGCATCAAGGAGCTCCGTATAATAATTTTTGTCCCATGGGTGATGATGGTGAGCTGTGTATCGTGGGTTGTGTTGCCACGGCCATTGCCCAGGTGATGGTCTATCATGGCAGTCCGTATGCGGGCACTGATCGCCATCAATATTACTGGTATGGCGACGGCACTTGCGGAGGTGCTGCCCGGCCCGCTACCTTGTCCGCCGATTTCAGCGATAACTATGATTTTGATCTCATGCCAGACAATTGCACGGTCAACGATCCCCAACGGCTTCAGGACGCCGTGGCCGAGCTGTGTTATGAAGTTGGGGTATCGGTGGAAATGAATTTTGGAGTTTGCTGGTCGGGCTCCAACACAGCCAATGCTCAAACGGTGTTGCCGGAATATTTCCGATATTTTGATATCATTGAGCTGGCCGATCGCAGCGATTTCACCCCCCGCAATTGGTTCAATCTCATCATGGCTGATCTTGATCGCGGAAATCCTCTGCTTTATTCCTTTGCCCTTGCCGAGGGTGGAGGTCATGCGGTGGTCTGCGATGGTTGGCGCATTGTGGGCGGGATCGATCAGATCCATCTGAATTATGGGTGGGGTGGTTCTCATACTGCCTGGTATGCGCTGGATGATATTTATGCATCAGTGGATCCTGAGGCGGAAAAAGTGGTGTGCAATATCATTCCTGGCCCCAGTGAACCTTCCGCCGTCGGTGGACAAAATTTGGAACACCAGGGAGTCTTTGTCAGCTCCAGTCCTAATCCGTTCAATCCCCAGACCACAGTGAAGATGACCCTGGACCGCGCCGGGTCCGTGGTTGTGAGTGTGTTTGATGTGGCCGGCCGCCGGGTGGCTGAGCTGCACAACGGGTTGCTTGATAAGGGTGAGTATCAGTGGGTTTGGAATGGGATGAGTAACTCGGGAGTGCCTCAGAGTGGTGGTGTGTATTTCTGCCGGGCTGAAGGCCAGGGGTGGAGTGCTTCCACTAAGTTGGTTTTGGTGCCTTAAAGGATTGGGAGAACCAGCTCCGGCAATTCAGGTTGAATGAGCACCGTTGATGGTAGATAATACCTGCGCACCTTCTTAAGTGTGGGCATGGGGATATATTCGGCGGGATTGGCCTTGGAAAACCTACATCCAGAAAACCTGACTGAAATTCTTCAGGCTGTGGAGTCCGGAGACCCGGATACTTCTGCCAAATTGCTTCCCCTTTTGTACAGCGAACTGCACCGCCTGGCCCAAAGCCTGATGGCCAATTACCCCACCGGTCAAACCCTGCAAGCCACTGCCCTGGTGCACGAAGCCTACCTCCGGTTGGGCCCCCAGGACGATCCCGATTGGAACGGCCGCGGTCACTTCTTCGCCGCTGCTGCCCAAGCCATGCGGCGCATTCTTGTAGACCAGGCCCGCCGAAAAAAATCCGTCAAACATGGCGGAGAAATGCGGCGCATCGACCTGGATTGCGACGCCCTGGGCGGCCCCCAATTCGACATTGATTTCCTCGCCCTGGACCAGGCCCTGGACGAACTGAAGCTCCTGGACGAACGCAAAGTCAACGTGGTTTTGTTGCGCTTCCTGACAGGACTGACCATCAGCGAAACTGCCGCTGCCCTGGAAATTTCAGAGCCTACCGTGGAAAGAGACTGGCAGTTTTCCCGCGCCTTTCTCTTGACCAAATTGACTGATGATGGGCTTTGATCCTTTCTTGTCCCACCTGTAATAAACCTGTGGTGATTTCACCCAAAAACCAGTTTTCTGCTCGTGCACGAGACGGTGACAGCCACTACACAAGGCTAAAAGATTTTCCGCCTCATTATTCCCTCCTTTAGACCGCGGTATTTTATGATGCACCTCCAGAAAGTGGGTGTGATTGCAACCCGGCCGCTCGCACTGGTGACGGGCACGGGCCAGGACAAAGCGTCTGGTTGCTGGTGGTATCGAGCTGATGTTGCGCTGACCTGGCCGGCTGATCTGGCAATCATCCAGGGCCTGATCCAACTCGGTTTTTCCAAGCCTCAATTCTCCCCTGCTGGTTTGAACGGTGGCCTTTTCGCAATCGGGACATTGATGGACGTGGAGTTGAACTGGTGATTTAGCATGGGGTTGCAATTCCCGCCGGCGGGAATTGTGGGTAATGAAGGAGGCCATGATTTCCAGAAGCGCCTCAACCGGATCTCCCGATACGTTGCCTGATTTTCGAATTTGCTCCCACAATTTTTCATACCGGGCAAATTGGGTGGGGGACATTTTCATGTTCACAGTGACCGGTACTACCGCTGCAGGCAGACTTTTTTTCACCGGCATCAGGGGGATTTGCCCAGCGGCTTGATCGGCAGCGACCTTTTTGGCCAATTTCACTTCTTTTTCAAACCCACGACGGGAATTTTCCTCGGCCAGACCCAGCCAGGCACTCTCATTCTTTTTATTCGCCACCGTCACCAAAAGGCGCGCTGTGGTATACCCCAATTTGCCTGCTTCCACTTTTGCCTTCACTTTGGGCAATACTTTCAACTTTTCGCACAGAATTTTGAAATCGTAAAACCGTGTTTCGGAAAAACCCAATTCCTGCAATGCATAGTGCTTGAGAGAGCTGTAGCCTAATTCATTATATAGCTTCCGATTGAGGATTTCTCCAAACCAGAGAATGGCATTTTGTTCAGCATTTTCCATGGTTTGAAGGGCCGATTTGATGGCTGAATGAACTTCTGTGGCGGATTGGTTGGGTTGGAAATTTTTCATGGTATTCCTCGTTCGGAAAGAAGGATTGGGAGGTATTCTATAAGTATAGCGAAAAATTCACGAAACCACAAGGAAAAAAGCGAAAAAAG
Source organism: Candidatus Krumholzibacteriia bacterium (assembly GCA_029935695.1). GTDB lineage: Bacteria > Krumholzibacteriota > Krumholzibacteriia > LZORAL124-64-63 > LZORAL124-64-63 > LZORAL124-64-63. The sequence continues at coordinate 3,541 of JAOZJV010000373.1, forward strand.
AACGAAAAAGCTGTTTCTTATTGAATCTGCTGACTTAATACGGGATAATGCCTTCAAATCTTGTTTGAACGAGATTTGGAGGGGATTCCATCATCATTATCACACCTGCATTCACTTGCGAGGTTGGCCATGTCCAATCTGCCCCCTGAGCTTCTGGCCCAGGCCGAGCCGATCTTCCATGAAGCGGTGCGCCTGCCTCCTGATCAACAAGCAGCCTTCCTAGACCTCAAATGTGCAAACAACCCCGCCCTGCGCACCATCCTGGAAAAACTCCTATCCCACGCCGAAGACAAAAACGGCATCTTCACCCAACCCGATAACCCTCTCATCCCAACGCCCCCCAAACCCGGCACCCAAATCGGCCACTACCAACTCATCCGCTCTCTCGGCCGCGGCGGCATGGGCCAGGTTTTCCTAGCCCGCCAGGAAGAACCCCAACGCGACGTGGCCGTAAAACTCTTGCGCGCCGACCTCTCAGACAAATCCCTCAGCCACCGCTTCAAATTGGAAATCGAAATCCTCGGCAAATTCAACCACCCCGGCATCGCCCAGATTTACGAAGCCGGCACCACCGAAGACGGCCTCTCCTACTTCGCCATGGAGTACGTGCCCGGTCTTCCGCTGACGGAATTTATCAGCTCTGAAGAGCTTGACCCAAGACAGCGGCTGGAGCTGGCCATCCAGATCTGCGAAGCCGTTCAGTACGCCCACGAACAGGGAATCATTCACCGGGATTTGAAACCCTCCAACATCATGGCGGTACGACAAGACGATGGCGTAATCAGAACCTGGGTTCTGGACTTCGGAGTTGCCCGGGCAACAGGAACCGA